>NZ_JAUBTB010000015.1:0-102398 GCF_036704965.1 Microcoleus sp. F10-B2
CGACTTTTTTTGACGCTTCTATTGATTTTAACTATTTTACGCTGATTTGGGGATATTTACAAAACCGGGATGCTCCCGAACGGGATTTACCGTCGCTATTTTCTGATGAGGATGAGTGATATCAAATCCGGTAGCATCCATGATATTACCCACAGCCAGGACACGGCAGTGCCGTGTCCCTACAATTAATGGGGGTAGGGACACGGCACTGCCGTGTCCTCTATATCATTCCGATGCAACCGGAAACGATATGACTAACAGTTAGAGAGTTTGCCAAATGTAAGGTGCGCTTAGGAACGGGCAAGATGCCCGTTCCACAACACATCAAATTTTTTGTGGGGAGTAGGGGTTGGGCGAACGGGCAAGATGCCAGTTCCACAAAAGAATGAGTTTTCTTGTGGGGTGGGCCGAAGAGCCCGCCCAGAAAAGGGTTTATCGCCCGCTAGCTAAAGCCTCCCGCAATTTGCGGCCGCGCGATTTATCCCGAAGTTCGGGAGTTGCCATCCGCAACACAAAATCCAGCAGCCAAGGAGCAATTCGGTGACACCAAACTGCTAGATGACTTTGATATCCTACTAAGATTTCCGGCGCATCTTTGTGCAATCCCGCGACAAGTGCTAGGGCAACTTTTTCGGGAGTTGTGGGCACTACCCAGCGAAATTGTTCCAAGTCTCGCACCATGTCGGTATCTGTTAGGGATGGCAGCAAAGCTGTGACTCGAACATTGTACTGAGTTAACTCGCTGCGTAAAGCTTGGGTGAATCCCAAAATGGCAAATTTGGTAGCAGAATAAGTCGCCATTGTGGGCGCGGCAATTTTTCCCATCAAGCTAGAAACATTGACGATTGTTCCCTCTTTTTGAGTCGCCATTCGCCGAGCTATCAAGCGGGTAATTGTGTAGGTTCCGAGCAAATTTAAGGCGATTTCTTCCTCGATTAACGGCAGCGGAGAACGCAAGAAAGATGCTTGGTGCGCGACGCCCGCACAGTTGACTAGCAGGTGAATCGGGCCGCAATCTCGCCAAGCTTGGGCGATCGCAATATTCACCGCTACTGACTGAGTTAAATCCAAAGCTAACGGCACTACTTCTGTGCCAAAAAGATCGATTTCCTCTGCCAGTTCAATTAATTGCTTGCGGTTGCGCGCCACAATCAACAAACGTTTGACTCCTTGTCTCGCTAATTCCAGGGCGATCGATCGCCCAATTCCGCGCGAAGCTCCTGTAACAAGAGCTGTTTTTCCTTGAAGTTGCATAGATTAAACCTTTTGGTTGATGCTCACCGCGGCACGGAGTTATGAGTTGTGAGTTGTGAATTATCAGTTATGAGTTGAATGTTTTGGCGGTAACAACTCATAATTCATAATTGTTGAAAAGGCTATCTTGTTGCGATAGACCTCATTTACTTGTGGGGTTAACTCAGAACCAAAAACTGTTGAATCGCTAACGTGCGCGTGAGTTGAACTAAACTTGTGGTTTGCCAGAAATCAGTCAAATATCTGGGCTTTTAACCTCATTCAAGCAGACAAACCTGAGATGGGCAAACCGAGTCAAAATTATGACCAAGCGGGCTTTATTACCGCTTTTTCTTCAGTTCGCGGAGGCGGACTTTGCTTGTGTAGCCGCGAATTTATTCTCCGGGATATTCACCGCGAATTGGTCATTGAGCGGGGTTGGAGAACCCCTCTTTCTTCACTCCGTGGATGCGGATTTTGCCTGTGTAGCTGCGAATAAATTGGTCGGGAATATTCGCCGGGATTGATTATTCGCCAGGGCTTAATTACCCCTCTTTTTTTAGTCCGCAGAGGCAGACGATATCCTGTGCAATCGCGACTTAAAATCGCCGGGGATTCATGCGAATTGGCACAGGATAATTGAGCAATGCAGATTGTCAATTCCACACCTCCTAGATATGAGAATTTCCTATCTACACACACCTTAACAACTAGAAGTTAAAGCGGCAACAATTTTTAATAAATCTTCCGCAACACTTCTTTACAATTTTCTCAGACTGCCGATTTCCAAGTGCCGTGAAAGCCCAAAGGTATGACACCGGGCAATTCTAGCTTGCAAACAGGTTCGCGGGAAAGTCCGTCGCTGTCAAATATCCAGACTTCGCTGCTGTCAGAATTGCCGTCATAAATAACTGTGATTATCCAACCTTTCTCTGAGGAAATATCTGGAACGTAGATGGGCTCTGCGGGATAGCGATTTTCGCCCAAGTCGGCAATTGTGAGATGGCGGCTTTGCGTGTCAAAACGGGCGATCGCACCGTAACGTTCCGCTACAATATCAACGTCAGGCCGATACATTGCCAGATAAATATATCGCGAGTCTTGCCCTATTTCTGAAGCAGGTACCGTCGGAAACTCGCAAGGTCGATCCAGCAATTCTTCGGCTGCTGTCACTTTGCCAGTTTGAGGGTTGAGACACACCCGCCACAGGGAACCCTCCGCATCGGTGCGAGTTTCGCCCGCCGCTACTTCTTTCAGCCGCTGATTAGTTTGAAAGTCAGCGAAGCGCACAAAATCAACCGCTACCGAACCATCTTCCTTGACAAAACCGTTAGCAAAATGCCACTGAAACCAAGAATCGGTTTGACCTCGACTAACTAAAGAGAGAGTTTCCGAGTCAATAACTAATATCTGCGTTCCTAACTCGGGTTTCCATTCAAAAGAGTCGCCGAAACTGCTAATTCCAGCTAATACTGGCAAAAATTTGAGTCGCACCGGCGGTACAAAAAATATGAGATACTTTCCAGCTAAAACAAAATCGTGGATCATGGGAATTCCATCTAAAGCAACAGTTGCTTGTTGCACAATTTTGCCTGTAGGATCGCTTTTATACAGATTCAACTTTGTACTGGCACCCGGTGTAGTTCCAAAGTTAAAAATATTGCCAGTAATCGGGTCGCGCTTGCAGTGAGCTGAATAAGAAGATCCACTCTCTAAACTGCCTAAATCGTCCGTTCCCTGAGTTTCCAGAGTTTGCAAATCGAGGCTGTGAGGCCAGCCACCTTCCCACAAAGCTAAAAGGCGATCGGGCAAAGCTAAAACTGAAGTATTCGCAGCATTTTTAACAGATTTAGTCCACCGCAACCACAGAGGCACCGGTGCTGTCATGCCGTAATTACTGTAGAGAAATTTATCATATTTTTCCTCAGCTTGATATCCTGCTGTCTTCACGTAGCGATAAACAGCAGCAGCACCGACATCGGTAAAATGTACTGCCAAAATTGCACCATCGCCATCAAACCAGTGTCCCGCATTCATGCCGCCGCGTTGCAAACGTGCGGGCCCGTTACGGTAGAGAGTGCCGCGCAATCCTGCGGGAATTTTACCGCTTTTAACGGATAACTGAGTCAGCGGAAATTCCGCAGCCGGACGGGCTAAAGCTTGAGCCCAAGATTTTTTAGCTGAGATTTTAGTGTCTGTTTTCATTTGAAACTGGCAATTTTCAACTGATATTGCAGATATTTTGCTATACAATTATAGCAAAAATTATCTATAACAGTTGTCGCACGATCCATTCATCAAGGAATTAACAATTCCTCAATCCCCCAATCCCCCAATCCCCCAATCTAAAATCTAAAATCTAAAATCTCAACCTGTACCTCACTTAATCGAACAAGGGTATAACACCTATGACTCTCCGCCGCCGTGCTCTGATCGGAACTTTTGGGCTGACTGCTATTGGTACTCAGCTTTTGCCACTCGCCCAAACCAACCTATCTCCCAAAACTGCGATCGTTAAGCCGCGCCGCCTGCAAGTTGGCGATACAGTAGCCTTAATCAATCCTGCCGCTTTCAATTACAAAAAAGAAATCGAGGATTTTTTTAAAGTTATCGAAAAGCTGGGTTTAAAAGTTAAACTAGGAGAGCATTTTTACGATCGCTACGGCTATTTAGCAGGCAAGGATGCCGATCGCGCCGCCGATGTCAACGCAGCCTTTGCCGATGACTCAGTGCGAGCTATTTTTACCGGGATGGGCGGCTGGGGCTGCGGTCGGATCTTGCCGCTCCTGGATTACAATATTATCCGCAACAATCCCAAAATTATTATGGGATTCAGCGATATTACTGCGCTGTTATTGGCGATTTATGCTAAAACTAATAGAGTTACTTTTCACGGCCCTTTAGGTGCCTCAACTTGGAGTCCCTTTACAGTGGATTACGTCAAGAAAGTTTTGTTTGAGGGAGGTTCTGTGACGATGCAAAACTCCCAAAGCGTGCAAGTTGCAACAATCGGGCGGGGCACAGCTAGGGGAAAACTAATCGGCGGCAATTTATCAGTAATCGCAGCAATGGTGGGTTCGGCTTATTTGCCGGAGTGGGAAAATAATATTTTGTTTGTCGAGGAAGTTGGCGAAGAAGTTTATCGCATCGATAGAATGTTGACGCAGCTCAAATTAGCGGGCATTCTCGATAAAATATCAGGTTTTATTTTCGGACAGTGTACCAAGTGCGAAGCTGAAAAACCCCAAGAGTCCCTAACCTTACCTCAAGTCTTGTCCGACCACATTCGCCCTTTGAAGATTCCCGCGTGGTACGGTTCAATGGTGGGACACATCCGGGAACAGTTCACTTTGCCGATCGGCCTAGAAGTTGAAATTGACGCAGACTCTGGTACAATTAAATTGTTAGAATCCGCTGTCAGCTAAATTTTAAACTATTCTCGATATTCGCTCGGCTCCTGCATTACCGCGCAGAGCCTGGTAACGAAAAAATTAAACATACAATTAGGACGATCGTGAAAAACCGACAATTCCTCAAACATCTAGCAGCAGTTATCTTAGCAATAATTTGCATCTTGCCGCTCAATGCCTGTGCAGCCGTAAGTAAAACCGCCGATGGCGACCCAATTTATCAGCAGCGAACCGTCCACAATCCCGACGGCATTGGCAAATTTTACATGGGTCGAGAAATTGCTCAAGTCATGGGATATCAAGGCGCTGGTTGGCTGGAAAGACCGTCTCGCGGCATGGAAGAAAAATCAGCTCGATTAGTCAACAATCTCGATTTAAAACCAACCGATATTGTAGCAGACATTGGAGCGGGAACGGGATATTTTAGCTTTCGCATCGCTCCCTTAGTTCCAGAAGGAAAGGTTTTGGCAGTTGACGTGCAGCCGGAAATGATTAATTTTATTAAATTGAATAAACAAGAAAAAAATATTGCTAACGTTGAGCCAGTTTTGGGAAGTACCGACAATCCGAATTTGCCTGAAAATAGCGTAGATTTAGTTGTGATGGTGGATGCTTATCACGAATTTGCATATCCCAGAGAAATGATGCAAGGAATTGTAAAAGCACTCAAACCGGGAGGCCGCACGGTATCGATCGAGTATCGGGGCGAAAACCCGCTGATTCCCATTAAAGGTTTGCACAAAATGACGCAGAAGCAGGTGAAAAAAGAAATGGCCGCCGTCGGTTTAGTATGGAAAGAGACAAAAGATATGTTGCCCCAGCAGCATTTGATGGTGTTTGAGAAAAAATCTCAAATTTAGCAGCAAAACAGAGCGATTGCTTACCATTTTTCATCATTTTTGTCAAGGTACAAAAGACGTATTTGTGTGCACGGGCGATCGGTCAGTCAAACATACTAAGCCTTAAGTAACCCTTAAGATAGACATTTTACTAAAAATACCATTTACAATTAAAAATTGATAACCCAGAGGCGCTTCCTTCATTTTTCAAGCGAAGAAGTGTCGCTATTAAGAAGTACCAGCGTGAACATTCCAAGTTCCATCCTCACCATGCTCGCCGGCATCGGAGTGACTCTGATCAGTCTCTGGTACGGGCAGAATCACGGTTTACTGCCGATCGCCGCCTCTGATGAAGCATCCGACATAGACGCACTTTTCAATACAATGATGACCATTTCCACTGGACTATTTATCATGGTCCAGGGAATTCTCATCGTTGCTGCAATTAAATATCGCCGCCGTCAAGGAGACAACACAGACGGGCCCCCTTGGCATGACAACTTTCCCTTAGAAATTCTTTGGACAGCCGTGCCGGCGGTGATTATTTTAGGAATCGGAGTCTACAGTTTTGAGATTTACAACTCAATGGGAGGCCTCGATCCGATGGGAAATCACGACCACGGCACCATGCAAGCGCACTCTAAAATGCGGGGAAGTGCGATCGCAGCCACACTCTCAGATACACCCCAAAACGCCCCTCAAATTCCGTCTAGAAAACTTGTTGCTTTAGGCGTCGGCGCTTCCCCAGAAAATGAAGACAAACCAGCAGATTTAGTTGTAAATGTCATGGGTTTGCAGTACGCCTGGATTTTTAGCTATCCAGAAAGCGGCGTTAGTTCCGGCGAACTGCATATGCCAGCCAACCGCGACGTACAGCTAAATATCTCAGCTCAAGACGTGCTGCACGCATTTTGGCTGCCGGAATTTCGCCTCAAACAAGATGCAATTCCCGGGCGGCCGAGCGAACTGAGATTTACACCAACTAAAACCGGCGAATACCGGGTTGTTTGTGCTGAATTGTGCGGCGCTTATCACGGAGCGATGAAAGCTGTAGCAGTCGTTCACACGCCCGAAGAATTCGACAGTTGGCTGCAAGAACAGCAAGTTGCTAGCAGTCAAAACTTAGAGCAAGCAGTTGCAGCCAATCCTGGGGAATTGTCAGACGGAGAATTTTTGGCTCCCTACGTCAGGGAAATAAAAATTAATTCCGAAACCCTAGAACAACTTCACCCAACTCATCACTAAAAATAGTCATTAGTTTCTGGCACTGGGTTTTCGATCCTGAGCTAATAACTAATGACTAATAACTAATGACTAATAACTATGACACAAGCACAGTTCCAAGAAAGTGCCAACACTGAGGCTCGCGGAACAGCGCCCGCCGATAGACATTGGCGCGACTACTTCACTTTTAATACCGACCACAAAGTCATCGGTATTCAATACCTAGTCACAACATTTATTTTCTATCTAATCGGCGGCGTGATGGCAACTTTGGTGCGAACAGAACTCGCCACCCCCGACGCCGATTTTGTCACCCCCGAACTCTACAACAGTTTATTTACTGTTCACGCCACGGTGATGATCTTCCTGTGGATTGTACCCGCCGGAGCCGGATTTGCTAACTTTTTGATCCCCTTAATGATTGGGGCAAAAGACATGGCGTTTCCCAGACTGAATGCCGTTGCCTTTTGGCTGATTCCCGTAGGCGGCGTGTTGCTGTTGAGCAGTTTTTTGGTAGGAGCTCCGCAGGCGGGTTGGACTTCCTATCCGCCTTTGAGCTTAGTTACTGCTCAAGCCGGGGAAGAAATTTGGATTCTGAGCGTTTTGATTCTCGGAACTTCTTCGATTTTGGGGGCGGTGAATTTTGCCGTTACCATCTTTACCATGCGCGTTCCGAGCATGAGTCTCAATGAAATGCCTTTGTTTTGCTGGGCGATGATTGCGACTTCAGCGCTGACTTTGATTGCTACTCCAGTCTTAGCCGCAGCTTTGATTTTGCTGTCGTTTGACTTGTTAGCAGGGACGGCCTTTTTTAACCCGACCGGCAACGGCGATCCCATCGTCTACCAGCATTTATTCTGGTTTTATTCGCACCCGGCAGTTTACATTATGATTATGCCCTTTTTCGGGGTGATTTCAGAAGTTTTGCCGGTGCATTCGCGCAAGCCAATTTTTGGTTATTTGGCGATCGCATATTCCAGTCTCGCGATCAGCTTTTTGGGCTTGATCGTGTGGGCGCACCATATGTTTACCAGCGGCACTCCCGGCTGGCTGCGGATGTTTTTTATGATCACGACTATGATCATCGCCGTACCAACTGGGATCAAAATATTTAGCTGGTTGGCAACTATTTGGGGAGGCAAACTCCGGCTTGTCAGCGCGATGCTATTTGGGATGGGTTTTATCTCAACATTTGTGCTCGGCGGCATCACCGGGATCATGGTGGCTTCCGTACCTTTCGACATTCACGTTCACGACACTTATTTTGTCGTCGCTCACCTGCACTACGTGCTGTTTGGCGGCTCAGTGTTTGGAATTTACGCTGCTTTTTACCACTGGTTCCCCAAAATGACGGGGCGGATGATTAATGAATTTTGGGGTAGAGTTCACTTTGTTTTAACGTATGTTGGCTTTACTGTAACTTTCCTGCCGATGCACGCTTTGGGGATGCAAGGAATGCCCCGGCGGGTGGCAATGTACGACCCGAAATTTACCACAATTAATGTCATTTGTACTGTCGGTGCTTATATGCTGGCAGTGTCTACAATCCCCTTTATCATTAATGTGATTTGGAGCTGGAGGTACGGCCCGAAAGCAGGTGACAATCCTTGGCAAGCTTTGAGTTTGGAATGGATGACGACTTCGCCGCCCCCCATCGAAAATTTTGAAGGAGTGCCGGTATTGGCAACAGGGCCTTACGATTACGGCATGGAAAAAATTCAGCATACTGGGGAACGTCTCAGGCTCAAGTTGAGGGAAAATGCCACCCGCAACGCCCAGAAAACAGGTATTCCTATTGCGGAGGCTCAAGCTTCAACTTTCTTGGGCCGTACTGCAACTTTGGTCGCTCCTGAATCAGAGATAAATGTTGATTCTCCTGCTGATGAAAGTCAAGATGGCGAATAGTTATTAGTCATCAGTCATTAGTCATTGGGCATTGTTGAATGTTGACTGTTAACTAATGGCTGATGACTAATGCAAACTGCCCACTGCCAACTGACAACTGACAACTGACAACTGACTTCTTCATTACCAATTTATTATGCAAATTCCAGCGATCGATCCGGCAAAAACAGCCCTGAATTACCACCACAATGCCGAGGTAGAAGCACACGGCGAAGAGCATCCCGACCACCGAATGTTAGGTGTAATTGTGTTCCTGTGCGCTGAAGGCATGATATTTTTCGGTATGTTTGCCGCGTATTTGATTTATCGGGCGATGGCCCCCGTGTGGCCTCCTGAAGGTACGCCGGCGCGAGAGTTATTGCTGCCGGGAATTAATACGGTAATTCTGATTGCTAGCAGTTTCGTGATTCACAATGCTGATACTGCAATCAAAAAAAATGATGCCGCAGGAATGCGGAATTGGCTGCTCGTAACTATTGCTATGGGCGCAGTTTTCTTGTTCGGTCAGGTTTACGAATACACTCATTTAGAGTTTGGCTTGACGACGAATTTGTATGCCAGTTGCTTTTACGTTTTGACTGCTTTTCACGGCTTGCACGTTACCTTGGGAGTGCTGCTGATGGTGGCGGTGGTGTGGCGATCGCGCGCGCAAGGTCACTATTCTAGCGAGCACCACTTCGGAATCGAAGCGACTGAGATTTACTGGCACTTTGTGGATGTGATTTGGATTGTCTTGTTTTTGTTGCTGTATATTTTGTGATCCCAGAGGCTTTTGGGCCTCTGCCGCAAGAGATTTGTATGACCCCCAATTGGGGGTTTTTTATTGTTTGGAGAGTGCGATCGCCTTTCATTCACCCTCTCACAGCCGATCGCGCTAAACTAAAAGTAGCAATTCTCCTATCCAGCAGCATTGAGAAAATTATGCAGTGCGAATTGTGCGATCGACAAATGGAAGCATTAACCGCCCATCACCTCATCCCCAAACAAAACACCAAGCGGAAAAACGAAGATCCCAGCCCGACAATCGACATTTGCTCGGCCTGTCACCGCCAGATTCACTCTCTATTTGACAACAAACATCTCGCCCAAGAGCTCAACACCCTGGAAAAGCTCAAAAATAACCCAGAACTCCAGAAATTTGTCTCTTGGATTAAGAAACAAAAAACCGACAAACGCATTCAAGTACGCGGCAAAAAAGCTCGATCGTAGGGAGCGATCTCAGATATATAGTTCTGGACGCAGTTACTGTCTGAAGCCCGGTTTATTCATAAATTTTTCGTTTCCCAACCCAAAATTTTGCAGCGCAGCCCGGTTTGTTTGCCTAAATCCTAGTATAGTGATTTACTTATTCGTAACAAACTGCCAACTATTATCATGAACCTCACCTCCCTCGAACTCGCAAAAGACCGAGCGCGCATCTTCAAAAACTACCTCCAAATGGAAATAGATGCCCAAGCTAACATAAACAAACTAGCTTTTTTAGACCGAGGCATTGAAAAATCCCTTTACCAACAACACATTAAAAACTATCCCGATTATCTCAAACAGAAACCCGACGGCTTAAAAGTAATTAGCTATATTCCCGGACCCAATAATCCCCTCAAACTTACCCCGTTTCCCAGCCTGGGAGAAGTACCTCAAATTAACTCTCAAGCTTTAAATTTTCTCCACGAAGACATCAAAGAAGCCTGCGTTTGCATTGGTAGTTTTGTAGACGGCAAAATTCAGGCGCAGTGGCTGGGGAAAAACGCACTTACCAATGCTGAGCAGTGGAGTGCCACTAAAATTATCGCACTCCTTAATATCGTCAGTCAAATAAATAGCAAATATCCCGACTGCGACATTGACAACTGCGTTGTTAGAGATGGCAACGGGCTAAGACACGATTTTTACTTTTACGATGTAGCAAAAGACATGATTAGCTATGCCTCAAATATAGCAAGCTCAAACTCCTTAGCTGCGATGTTCAAACGCTTCGATACTCGCACAGGACTAGAGCAATGGCTGAAAAGCGCTACTGCCAATAATGACCTAATTTTTCGCGGCGATTACGGCGAAAATCCTTATCTCAACAACCCCAAAATATTCGATCTCACCAAAAAACAAGTGCTGCTAAGTGCCGCATTAAACAGCACGAAACAAAAAAATTCCGTATCTGCTTATGACTTGACTAGGCTAATTTCCATGTTAGGATGGCACTTCCACATCGAACAGCGATCGCGCATGAAAGCATCTCAGTGGAACAGCTTAGAAAGCATTGTCAGAGCAATGGGACATGACAGCGCTCGATATGCGGACGTAGCAATTAAAACTTTGGGGATGGATAGCCTTATCACTTCTCCAGTAATTATCTCAAAATTGGGTTACGGACTGAGCTCGATCCGGGGAACCCTAGAAACAGTTTATGTGGCTTTAGTGCGGTTTGTTGACGAACGGCCGAAGGCGGCGGGAAAGCCGGCAAAACTCAGAACTTTAGCGATGACTTTGCGGGCAGAAAAACCTGTAGGCGGTTCCAGTGTCGATCGCCTAGCCATCGAACTCGACGCCAGATTTTGCGCCGAAGTCACGGAAATTCTCCGCCGATTGTTTGCGGAAGAATTTTAAAGGCGGGCGATGGGCTAATGAGAAAGTCGGTGAAACTTGCGGTAAAGCATCCTGTTCACGGGCTTTCCCTCCCGCAAATGTTGCTCAGTTATTGTCGCAACTTCCTCCTGGCAAACACCGCTGTACCAAACCTCTTCTGGCAGCACTAACACCATCGGCCCGTTGCCGCACTGTCCCAAACAACTGCTAGCAACAACTTCGACTTCTGAGGGCGACAATTTCTGAAAAGCTGCCAGTACCTTTGCTGCACTTTGCTTGCGACAAGTGCGGTTTTGGCAAACAAGAACTTGCTTAGAAGATTCGATAATTTTCATGTTTTTTTACTTGACATTCTGCTCAATATATGCTATTTTTTTATCATGGGAATAGGTGTCGTCATATATGCCCAGATTGTAAGAAAGTCGTTAAAAACTTTGGACGGGCTAGAAGAAGCCCATCCCACAAAGCATTAAACTTGAACTGCATTCAATCGCTTTGAATTCCTCAAATTATCGTGGGGTGGGCGTCCCGCCGCCCGAAAAATACAATTTAGATGCGGGATAGCTTAAGACTTCAACGCACCCTATAATTAATCAGATGATAAACCTTTTGAGGCCAACCATTGTCGATCGAACAAACGCGACTGATACCGAGCCCCACCGTCGCAGAGTACCGTAACAATCGTATGTCCAGGCCCCATTTGCTTCGCCAAAGCCACCGCCGCCCCCACATTAATCCCCACAGAACCCCCCATAAACAGCCCTTCTTTCCTCAGCAATTGGTAAATCACCCGGACAGCTTCAGTATCGTCAATTTGAATGGCGTCATCTACCGGGGCATTCTCCATATTTGCAGTCACGCGAGTGGTGCCAATTCCCTCAGTAATCGAACTACCTTCAGTCTTAATTTCCCCAGTTTTGAAATAACTGTAAAGCCCGCTGCCCATCGGGTCTGCCAAGACAATTCTCACAGCAGGATTTTTTTCTTTCAAAAACATTCCTACGCCAGCAAAAGTGCCGCCTGTACCCGTTGCGGCTACCCAAGCATCAATTTTACCGTTTGTTTGTTCCCAAATTTCCGGGCCAGTTGTCTCGTAATGAGCTCGGCGATTGGCTAAATTGTCAAACTGATTTGCCCAGACAGCATTCTCCATTTCCGCAGCCAATCTTCCCGATAATTTGACATAATTATTTGGGTCTTTGTAAGGAACAGCGGGGACAGTCCGAACTTCAGCGCCCAAGGTTTTCAAAGCATCGATTTTTTCTTGAGATTGGTTATCTGGAATCACAATCAAACATTTGTAACCTTTAGCGTTGCAAATGTGCGCCAAACCGATGCCAGTATTGCCCGCAGTGCCTTCAACAACGGTGCCGCCCGGTTTCAGCAAGCCTTTTTCTTCTGCGTCTTTGATGATGTATAAAGCAGCCCTATCTTTAACGGAACCGCCGGGATTGAGAAACTCTGCTTTGCCGAGAATTTCGCAGCCAGTTTCATCGCTGAAGCTGTTTAAGCGAATTAGTGGCGTGTTGCCGATTGTGCCTACAAAGCCGTTTTTAATATCCATATTTTTTGCGTGTTTGCATCCTATTATTAATTTTTACAATAAGTTGATATTTATTGCTACCACTTCTACCAAATCTTGGTCATATTGAGTACAAATCCCGGCAAAACGGGGTCGCCGCTAACTGTCGCCGGATTCTCCAAACATTCCTCTGGCAAACCGGGACGATAGATGTAAACTCTGCGATTTTTGCGGTCTATAAGCCAACCTAACTGCACTCCTGGTTCTTTCATATATTCTTGCATTTTTTCTTGCAAGGGCTTGAGATTGTCAGAAGCCGACCTGAGTTCTACTACAAAATCAGGGCAAATCGGGGCAAACTTTTGCTTTTGTTCTGGTGACAAAGCATTCCATCTTTCCAATGTTATCCAAGCAGCATCCGGCGACTTTTCGGCACCGGTTGACAGAGTAAATCCTGTACTCGAAGTAAACGCTAAACCAGTACCATTTTGTTCTGCCCAAACCCACAGCGGCCCAAATATATTACCTTCTCGGTTTCCCGTCTCTGAACCAGTAGGGGGCATAATTAGCAATTCTCCCGATTTGTTGCGTTCAATGCGCAATTCACTATTGATTTGACAGAACTCGAAAAACTGGTCATCTGTCATTTGCAATTCGGGCGGTATTCGCAACACAATTGTTGATGTCAACATAATTGATTTCCTCGATCGTTGCTACTATACTAAGCTTACCAAATCTTGCTCATATTGAGTACGAATCCGGGCAAAACGGGGTCGCCGCTAACTGTCGCCGGATTCTCCAAACATTCCTCTGGCAAACCGGGACGGTAGATGTAAACTCTGCGATTTTTGCGGTCTATAAGCCAGCCTAACTCCACTCCTGGTTCTCTCATATATTCTTGCATTTTTTCTTGCAGCGGCTCTAAGTCCTCAAAATCTGGTCTGAGTTCAACTACAAAGTCAGGGCAAATCGGGGCAAATTTTTCTTGCTGTGCTTTTGATAAAGTATTCCATCTTTCCAGTTTAATCCAGGAAGCGTCAGGCGATCGCACGGAGCCGATCGATAAAGTAAATCCCGTACAAGAAGCAAAGGCAATGCCAGTTCCGTCTCCCTTTGTCCAAATTCCCAGTTCTCCAGTTAAAATAGCATTGCGGTTGCTGCTGATTCCCCCAACGAGAGTCAACAATAGTATTTCTCCCCGCAGGCTGCGTTCAATCCGCAAGTTGCGATTGATTTGACAAAAATTAAAAAATTCGTCGTCTGTCATTTGCAATTCTGGTGGCATTTGCAATACGATCGGAGATGACAACATTTTGCCTTTCCTCAAATCTCAATTATTCAGACGAGATTGCACAAGTTCTTTGTGTGTAGTGAGGAGTTTAGTCGTCAAAAATTAGGATTAAGGACTAAACTCCTCACTACAAAAAGGTTGGACGCGCGAATTATAGAGGTAAGGCGTGCAGTGTACACCTTACATAATTAGGTTCTGCGTCCAGGAATGTTAAACCTATTTATTCGGCTGAGGAGTCATCCGCAAATAAGGCTTAATCGGCGTATAACCTTTAGGAAATTTTTCTTCCAACTCTTTCGGGTCGGTAATCGAAGGTACGATTACGCAATCGTCGCCGTCTTTCCAATCAACAGGAGTCGCAACGCTGTATTTGTCGGTAAGTTGCAAGGAATCAATTACTCGCAAAATTTCATTAAAATTCCGACCAGTGCTCGCCGGATAAGTAATGCTCAAACGCAATTTCTTTTCCGGGTCAATTACAAAAACTGTGCGGATTGTTAAGTTGTTCAGCGAGTTGGGATGGATCATGTCGTAAATGTCGGAGACTTTACGATCGCCATCTGCTAAAATCGGATAATTGAGGGTGACATTTTGCGTTTCCTCAATATCTTTAATCCAGCCCATGTGAGAATCCACATCATCGACGCTGAGGGCAATGGTTTTGACGCCCCGCTTTTCAAATTCAGACTTTAGACGGGCCACTGCACCGAGTTCTGTGGTGCAAACTGGAGTATAGTCTTTCGGGTGAGAAAACAACACTACCCAGCTATCGCCGGCCCAGTCGTAGAAATTGATTTCCCCTTCAGACGAAGCTTGGGTAAAGTTGGGAACTGTATCGCCTAATCGCAGAGTCATAACTGATTTCCTCTAATTTTATTTAAGGACTGTTCCTTATCATGCCATAATTGCCCGGTTTCTCGATCGAGCTGTAAAGGATTCTAAACTTTTTGGTCGATCGATCGGCAATTCCACTACTGTAATGTATGTGTGGCTTATACCGCTGAATTTTCTTGCTATGCTTGACTTTTTGCTTAAGGCAATACAGCCTGTTTTAGTCCCGCTGTGTTTTGTCTCCGCCTGGGGTTTAGTTTTTTTGCTGTTTTCGAGTATCGGGCGTACAGTCGCCGACTCCCTGCGCCGAGCTCAGCGGATGCACCAAATCCCTTGTGCTAACTGCGTATTTTTCACCGGCGACTACCACCTCAAGTGTCCCGTTCAGCCTACCATAGCTTTATCTGAAGATGCGATCGACTGTCCTGATTATCGATCGCATTCGGGAACTTACGGTTAAAAAATTCGGCCGCCGCTTTACATATTTCTTAACATCTCTCGCTTTTTCAATTAAACTTACCTTATGGTAAAGAGATTTTCAGGAGTGTGGAAAGAATGCTAATTCAAAAGTTAAATGCCTGCGAGGAGTTTATTGCTGGCGACGGTACTCAACTGCGAGAATTGCTGCATCCTGACAAACAATCTATCGAGTTGCGTTACAGTTTAGCCCATGCCGCTTTGCCGGCGGGACAAACTTCTGTGCTGCACTCCCTGACAACTTCTGAAGTTTACTATATCCTCAGCGGCGTTGGAGAAATGCACATCGACGACGAAAATCAATTCGTGGAAGCCGGAGATGCAGTTTACATTCCGCCAAACGCCAAGCAGTTTATTTACAACTGCGGCACAGAGCCGCTAATATTTATTTGTATTGTCGATCCGGCGTGGCGAAAGGAAGACGAGACAATTTTCGAGTAAGTAGGTCAGCGCAAAAAAAACATAGTATCTACAAATATTGCGGTTAATTTATCCCATCAGTGATTACTGGACATATTTGGCATTGCCACCTATTCACATCGTCTGTGTTGGCGAGAGTACCCACAACTTGTTTGTATTGGTTGGATATGACGGAGAGATTGAGGTTGAAGTTGCTCCTCATGGGGAGTTTTTTTAAACAATTACCCAAGAAGATTATACTGCAATGTTCGATAGAGAATAGAAGCGTTATTACCTAAAAATCGCCTAACTCCTCACCGTAACGAAGTCGCGGTGAAGAGTTACATTGCTACCTCACTGCGATCGTAAAACAATCTGATACCAGGAGAGTTATATCAATTCCGCTATCATCGGATTTAATATTACCCACAGTCAGGACACGGCGCCGTGTCCTCGGTATCATCAGAATTGCAACCGGAAACGATATTAGAAAACTCCTGCTGAATTAGTTTGAATTGTTGCCAGCTAATCTCGGAGTGGACTAGCCTTTGGTATTTAGACCGCTCTAATGTTCCTGTCAGGAAACCCTGGCATATAACTCTTCTATTGCTATTTGAAATAAATTAAGTTTGCCGTCAGTAAGTTAGTCCTTATTAAGTCGGATTGAAGGACGGAATTCCTTACTAATAACCTATTTTAGTAAGATATTTAGTTTTTGAAAATCGCTCTAATTGAACAGACTAAAGACTAAAAACTCAGAACTAATAACTAAGGACTAATAACTAATGACTAATAACTATTATCCTTCAAATTTAGCAACCGAAACCCGATCGCGCCCTGCTTTTTTTGCCCGATAAAGCGCCTCGTCGGCGATCGCAATTAGCGTCGCCGGCTGGGACATCGGTGCCGGAATGCAGCAAGCTACACCCAAACTCAGCGTCACGTATTCGCTGACAGCAGACTTAGCGTGAACTATCTGCAAACTCCGCACCTGTTGGCCGATCATTTCAGCTACGCAAGTCGCACCTTGAATATCCGTATTCGGCAAAACTACTGCAAACTCTTCTCCACCGTAACGCGCTACTAAATCTGCGGATCGCTTTACCGAATGCTGGAGAACCGACGCCACTTGCCGCAAACATTCATCCCCCGCTTGGTGGCCGTAAGTGTCGTTGTAAAGTTTGAAATAATCGATGTCGCACATAATCAAAGACAGCGGTGCTTCTTCCCTAGCCAAACGCCGCCATTCCGTATCGAGATATTCATTAAAAGAGCGGCGGTTTCTTACCTCAGTCAAACTGTCGTAAGTTGCCAAATACTGCAAAGCTCGATTCACGGTTTCTAACTGCTGTTTCTGCTGCTGCAACTGACGGTTGAGTCCCGTCAACTGCTGTTCGGCAGCATGGGTTCGCAGCAAATTTCTTACCCTCGCCAGCAGTTCCCTCTCGTCAAAAGGTTTTGAAATATAATCGTCAGCACCCGCATCCAAACTTTCGATCCTAGCTTCCATCCCCGATCGCGCTGTCAAAAAGATTACCGGAGTCGAACTCAATTCCGGCGTGTTCCGAATCTCCTTGAGCAAATCCAGTCCGTTTTGTCGGGGCATGATTTGGTCGCTCAAAATCAAATTTGGCTGCAAACTTTTGGCTTTTTCTAAACCTTCAACCCCATCAATTGCCACGGCGACTCGATAGTAAGGAGTCAATAAACTTTGGAGGTAAGACAGCAGAAAACTGTTGTCTTCTACTACTAGCAACAGCGGTAATTTTCTGCTGTCAATTGTTGATCGATCCCGATTATTTTTGTCGTCAAAACTGTTAGAGTCCGGCAGCGCGGCTTCGTCGGGTGCGATCGCCCGGACATTTGGCGCGTCGGACTCTCGGGACCCGAATCCAGTCAGTCCTGCCAATTGGGCGATCGCGTTCACCAACTGATTCGCGGACACCGGCTTCGACAAATGCCTCTGAAACCCCGCCTCCAGCGCCGATGCCGAATCTTCTTCCCGGATGCCTCCCGTCAGCGCCACCGCCGGCAGCAGTTCCCTTTGCTCAGACATTTCCATTGCTCTGATCCGGCGGATCAAATCGCAGCCGTCTGCTTCCGGCATCGCCATATCGCTCACCAACACGTCGGGCCGCGACTGTTCCAACTCGGCCATCGCTTCGCCGGCGCTACCCACCGCTGTTACCTTGGCTCCAAATGCTTCGAGGCCAGTTTTCAGAAATTCCCGGATCTCGGCACTGCTTTCAACGACCAGGACTTGTTTTCCGGCTAGGGGTTTGGAAACCGATCCGGGTCTGGTTTCCGTTTGGGCGATCGCAGCAGTGCGATCGCCGGGTGCATTTTTGTTGGCGATGGGTAGCTGCACCTCAAACGTTGCCCCCTGAGCGATACCGGGACTCCTAGCCCAAATAGTTCCTCCGTGCAGTTCCACCAACTGGCGTACAATCGAGAGTCCCAGACCGAGCCGGTTTTGTTCCTTGGTCTGGCAGCTATCTGTCGGGCGGAAGTAGTCAAAGAGGTGCGGCAGAAATTTGGGGTCGATGCCGCAACCGCTGTCGCTGACGCGAATCAGCGCGCCCGATGCAGTAGACTCGATCTGTATTTGGACTAGCCCGGGGGCGGATTCCGGGGTAAATTTGATGGCGTTAGCAAGCAAGTTCCAGACTATTTGCTGCAAGCGTTCTGCATCTGCCAAAATGTAGCCGAGGGCGGGGTCGAAATGTGTTTCTACGCGGATGTTTTTGGCATCGGCGGCGGGACGGAGGGTGTCGATCGCGGATTCTATCAGAGACGGGAGGTGAACTCGGCCGACGTTCAGGCGCACTTTCCCCCGCAGCAGCCGCGAGAGGTCGAGGAGATTGTCTATTTGCTGGTTTTGCAGTCTGGCGTTGCGCTCGATGATTTCCAAAGCGCGGTTGGTGGTGGCTTCGTTTAACTTGCGCGATCGAGCTAGCTGCACCCATCCCAAAATTGCGCTCAGGGGCGATCGCAGTTCGTGGGAGACGATCGCCAGAAATTCGTCTTTTGCCCGGTTGGCTTCGGCTTGGGCTGCTTCCACGGCTTTGCGATCGGTGATGTCGAATCCGATCGCCAAATACTGAGAGGGTTTTCCCTTAAAGTTCAACAGCGGAACTACTGCTGCATACACCCAATAATCTCTGCCATTCTTGGTTTGATTCTTAATTTCTCCTTGCCAAACTTCACCTTTTGCAACAGTTGACTGCAGATTTTTAATTAATTCCGAAGACTTATATTCCGAGTGGAGGATGCCGAAGTGGCAGCCAATCAGTTCGGCGCGGGAATAGTTGGAGATGGAGCAAACTCGATCGGTGACGTAGTTGATAATTCCTCGGGCGTTTGTCCTCACTGCCAGTGCCGAGCGGTCGATGGCTCCTTTAAAATCTAGACCTTCTTGCAGCGACGAATCTAGTTCTTTTATCGTAGAAATTTGACCTAAGCGATCGTGCGCGTTTGGTTGCGGGCGATCGGCTTTATCTTTACTCCGCTGTTGGATTTCCATTGCTTCTATTTTCCCCTGATGGCTGACACCTAATCTACTCGCATCCTGATTCATTATCACTGTTTTTTTTACCCGCGCTGGCGGGTGTAATATTTTGTATCTCTAGATTTTCCTGAAAACTCTGCAGGCAGCACATCCACTCGGGACTAACCTCAAATTTTATTTACATTTTGGCTAAATTTTGTCAATCTGAGGACATATTTTCTTAAATCTGCCCCATCAGGTACTCGATAAAAACAGTCAATTTTTTTCTCGCAATTACCCCCCGCATCTGGCACAAAATGTCCTCTTGCGGCGGCTTGCTGCCCTCCGTCATTCTGCCTCATCTCCACTCAAGCAGATATACGTGCACGGCTTGAGTGTTCCGAAATAATTGGCGACTTTAGGCGAACAAAGTCCGTGTCTTGCGAGCGTCCCCAACTTCTGTTAAATTATTTTCTTCTACATCTTGACAGCCCTGTAAATATTTTGTACTATAAACCGTAGTATGTCTCAAACGAGAGAGCCGCCCAACTGCCTTGACCAAGAATTTCAAAGGTGGTACTCGCCACGTAATTTATCCGTGGAATCAATCCAAAATCGCAAATCGAAAATCCTTGCGTCCCCCGCATTTATCCGTGGGGTCAATCTCAAATCTCAAATCTCAAATCTCAAATCGATTGACGCACTCAACTATTAACATTTTGAGGAAAGTTGTCTGTGAACTTAGACTCTGTACGCGAGCAATTTGAACAAAGAGCATTTGATTATGACGGCTTAATTACTCGCCTCATTCCGCGCTATCGCGAGCAACACGATTTAATATTGCAGTTAATTCCATTGGAAACCAATGCTAAGATAAAAGTTTTGGATTTAGGCGCGGGGACTGGCATACTGTCGGCTCTGATTTTGCAAGCATTTCCTCAAGCAAATGTCGTCGCCTTTGACATGGCGAAAAATATGCTGAAAACTTGCCAGACTAATTTGTCCGCTTTCGGAAAACGGCTGACCTTGCAGCAAGGAAATTTCGCCGAAGATGATTTCGGCAACGGTTACGATTTGGTAGTTTCTGGTTTGGCAATTCACCACCTAGATAGCGAAGGGAAACAAAAACTTTTTCACAAACTTTTCGACTCCATGAATCCCGGGGGAATCTTGCTAATTCGAGATATTGTGACAGGTGCTACCCCCAGGCTGACTGAGCAATACGAACATTTGTGGCGGCAGTACATGAAAGCTAACGGAGAAGACGATGCAGCCTGGTTTCAAAACTATTTAAAAGAAGATATTCCCTCGTCTGTTGAAGAGCAGACAAAGTGGCTTGCAGAAGCTGGTTTTGCAGACGCAGGATGTCACTGGCGCTATCTCAACTTTGCTATTTTTGGCGGACTTGTCCGAAGCTAGAAGGCATTCAGCAGAAAGAAAAGTTTTTGATAACCATCGCCAGATCGAGTTGCTGAAAACTCACGCCCCGAACACCATTTTCCACTAACCTGTATGGGCGGGTTCACTCACATAAGTGTCAACTTAACATCTGATGTAATGCCAAACTGCTGTTTGACGATTAAGCCCTCGATCTCCCTGGCATACCCCTAAAAAAGGGGCAAACGAGCATTCTTTCGCGTCCCCCGGGAGGGGGATGCAACGGGGATCGAAACTCAGTTATAAATGAGAGATACAAAGTATTTCAAACTGAAGTAGACACGCTTTTGGTTTACTCAATCCATCTCTCGCAGTGCAAACAGATTAAAGCAACCCGCCTCCACCGCACTGACATTGGGCAAAATGCGATTTCAAAGCTCAATAAATACAGTAAATTCATGAAGGATTCTCGATTAATAAAAATCAGCCGATATCTCAGCAAACATCTGCGCCACGCGCCCTCGCGCATCGGCATTCAACTCGCTCCCGGCGGCTGGGTTCCTGTTAGCGAGATCCTCGCTGCCTGCCAAAAAAATAATTTCCCTGTTCAGCTTGCAGAACTCAAGGAAGTAGTCGCGCAAAACGACAAACAGCGCTTTTCATTCGACTCCACAGGTACTCTAATTCGTGCCAACCAAGGACACAGCGTAGAGGTTGACTTGCAGTTAGAACCCGCTGTTCCCCCGGATATTTTATACCACGGAACAGGTAGCACTGCCGTCGAGTCTATTCTCAGTCAAGGAATTAGGAAAATGTCGCGGCATCACGTTCATTTGTCGGTGAATATCCAGACGGCGCGCCAAGTAGGTGCAAGACACGGCATCCCGGCTGTCTTTACTGTAGATGCCGCAGCAATGCAACGCGACGGTCATACATTTTACTGCTCGTAAAATAAAGTTTGGCTAGTAGATTTTGTGCCACCAAGTTATATAAAAATCAGTCGATCGCATTCAGTTTTTTGTATAAAATCTGCGGAAATATTTTATAATTGTAGTAACTAGGAGTTTCAGGAAATGAGTGGGGAAAATATGGGAGATAGCGACAACAATTTCAATCAAAACAATTCTCAAAATCGAGGACTTCTGGGCTGTGGGTGGCGGCCTCTCTACCGTCAATTTGATTGGGATCACCTGCTACACTTAGCGTCTACCGACCCCTTTGAACTAGCTCAAAAAACTTTAGATGCCGCTAGCGACATTGCCGACGCAATGGGACGACACCAATATACCTGGTGGGCAAATGTTTTAAATGTGTTCTCGGAAAATACTCGCTACGAAATCGACCAATTTTGGGATTACATTACTCCGCAGCCAGTTTATCCGGATTACCGTTACAAAGACGTTTTAGTTACCGAAACGCCGGTGGTTCAATTGGTCAGCCGCGCTAGCATTCCCATCGATTACGTTCTCAACAAAGTTCAAGAGATTACTGTTTTCAAAGTTCTGGATTTGCTGGGAAAACCGGACGCGATTACCCAGTTTTTTATGGAACGACATTTTTCTTATCCCCCGGAACGATTTATTAGCTGGGAACGCTTGGAAGTTTTGGGTACTGTTTACGCTCATTGGGCCAGATTCGGCTGCTGGCTGCAAATTGACAGCTACGACAGGGGAAGACGGTTCTACACTCTGATTTGTAAAGATATTACGCCGTTGGTTAGCAAGGCAACTTACAATTTAGCGGTGATTCTGGGCGGGTACAAAAGCCGCGTCGGACAGGTTCACAGTCAGTTCCCAATTCGGACGTTTTCTAAGGAAGTCCAAAGTTTTACCGATACAGTTCAGCAGGCAATTCTCGACCAAAATCAGTTGGCTGTTTTGGTTAGCGGGGAACCGGGTACGGGCAAAACTGCTTGGACGCAAGCGGTAGCAAAGGAAATTTTAGTGCCGCTGGGTTATGTAATTTTTATCTTAGATCACGATGCTGTGGAAAATTTTGTGCCGCCGAGTTATTTAGAGCGGATTTGCATTATTATCAATGAAGCTGATAATTTGGCTCAAGATCGATCGACCGCAGAGGCCCAGCGCACTAACAAAACTGAACACATTTTGAGTTTGCTGGACGGAACTTTGTATCAAAGCGTCATGGACGAAAACGGCATTCAATTTCAGCAAAAACTGGTAGTTTTGATGACTTGCAACACCACTGAAAGATTAGATCCTGCAATGTTACGGAAAGGGAGAGTAGATTTTACCAGTGAATTTACGCACAAATTTGTTTGAGCAAACCCTTGAAGTCTTGCGGAATCTGGGCGATCGCACTGGCTGCACGACCTCAAATACCGAACAATCGCCAGAAAATCTTCTGAATCTCAAGCTTTGGGGGAAAATTTCTTGAGTACCTATAGACACATCGCCATCAAAAATGATATCAATGATGGGTGATACCCTCTAAGGGTATCGCCCGAGAGAGCAAATCAGGAGAAGAGCATTTTTGGTCTCAAACAGAATTTTTCAAACTCAACAGCTATGGAGGAAATCCCAAACCGTGCAAACTAAGCCAGTTCAGAAAAAAAGTCAGGGACTGGGAAGGTATGCCGACGGGGCAATCCCGATCGCCCACCAACAATCCGTAGAGGCAGCCGTGTTCGAGAGTAAAGATCGATTTCGGCGGTTTGTGGAGCGCTCCGCCGACGCCGTGGCAATGGTAGACTGTGAAATGCGCTATCTGTCGGTTTCTCGTCGCTGGGAAACAGATTGCGGGTTAGGCGCCGGCGAAGCGATCGGCCGGTCTCATTGGGAACTGTTCCCGAATCTCCCAGAATATTGGCAGCAAAATGCTCGGGCTTGTTTGGCTGGTGTTTTGGAATACAGCGAGTTTGTGTTAGGGCGATCGACCGCATCTTTAGCAGAAAATATCGGAGGCGGCTGTTTGAGCGCGTCGATAAAATGGGTATTTCAGCCTTGGAAAAATAGCGAAGGTGCGATCGGCGGTTTGATCCTGTTTGCCTTTGAAAAAGCTGAGGATATCCCTCAAACAAATTGTTATAATAAATTTCAGTCCGAGGTCAAAAGCAAGCAGTTAGAAACCAGACCGCAGCTAACTCAAATTGCCCTCGAAAATGTTGCAGATACAGTATTTTTTACCACCTCCGACGGTCAAATTTGTTACGCTAACAAAGCAGCTTGTCATCTTTTCGGCTACTCGGAATCGGAACTGCTTAACCTGAGCGTGAGCGACATCGATTCGCAGTTGTCAGCATTAGATTGGCCCGCTCACTGGGAGCAACTCAAGCAGCAAAGGAACCTCACTTTTGAAACCAGTTACAAAACCCAAGACGGCGAGAGTTTTCCCGTCGAAGTTAAAGTCAATTATTTAGAATATGGTGGCTGCGAATACCGCTGCGCGATCGCCCGCGACATTTCCGCTCGCCAAGCAGCAGAATCAGCGCTTTTAGAGGCAAAAGAGCAACTTCAAGCCGTTTTGGACGCCGTGCCCGGATTAGTTTCTTGGGTAAGTTCCGATTTGCGGTACTTGGGAGTAAATCGACATTTAGCTACCGCTTACCAAATGCCTGCCGAACTATTTGCCGGTCAAAAAGTAGGTTTTTTAGAGACCAGTCCCAAATTTAACGATTTAGTATACGATTTCTTTGCCAACCCTGAAAAGAAGACATCTCAAGAAGTCACAGCCAGCATCCGAGGAGAAAATAAAACTTATTTAATCGTCGCTCAAAAATATCACAAAAGTACGGCGGCGGTATTTGTGGGAGTAGACATTACAGCAAGCAAACAGTCTCTTTTGGCTTTGCAAGAATCAGAAGAACGCCTGCGGCAGCAAGCGGCGAAATTAGAGCAGACGCTGTTAATTTTGCAGCAAACTCAAACTCAACTGATTCAAACAGAAAAAATGTCCTCTCTGGGGCAGTTGGTAGCAGGAATAGCCCACGAAATTAACAATCCAGTTAGTTTTATTTCCGGCAATGTCAGCCACGCCACGGGCTACATTCAAGAACTGCTGCGCTCGATCGAGCTTTACGAAAAGTATTATCCCCATCCCGTGCCGGAAATTCGAGATTGGATGGAAGAATTAGACTTAGAATTTATCAAAAAAGACTTGCCAAAATTGCTAAATTCAATGAAAGTCGGTTCGGAAAGGATTCGGGATGTGGTGCGATCGCTCCGCTTGTTCTCGCGTACCGACGAAGCCCAAATGAAGACCGCAGATATCCACGAATGTTTGGATAGCACTTTGCTGATCTTGCAAAATCGCCTGCAAGCTAAAGGGGGACGCCCGGGAATTTCTCTAATTAAAGAATACGGGAACTTGCCGCGAGTTCGCTGCTATGCGGGACAGTTAAATCAAGTGTTCATGCACTTGTTGACAAATGCGATCGACGCTTTGGAAGAAGGTGGGAGAAATCCCGAAAAGTACGGTAAAATGCAAAATCATTCTTTCTTGTCTTCGGGCGGCTCGGGAGCTAAAAAATTCCATCCCGAAATTCGGATTCGGACGGAAGTTGTAGGGGACAGCGAAGTTGCGATCGCCATTAGCGATAACGGCCCGGGGATGACTGAAGAAGTCCTCGGCTGCATCTTTGACCCTTTGTTTACCACTAAATGTCCCGATACGAGCACTGGTTTGGGTCTAGCAATATCCCAGCATTTAGTAGTAGAAAAGCACGGCGGTGAGTTGCACTGTGTTTCTCTTCCGGGACAGGGAACTGAGTTGATCGTTAAAATTGCGATCGGCAACGATTAATTAGCTATTTACAAATAGGAAATAAGATGGTAATTGAGTGGCTCAAATTTAAAGTACCTCAAGAAAAGTGGGAGCAGTTTATTCAGCGAGATCAGGAAGTTTGGACGGCGGGACTAAAAAGTTGGGACGGTTTTTTAGGCAAAGAAATTTGGGTAGATCCGGTGGAAAATGAGGTGGTGATGTTGATTCGCTGGGAAACTAGGGAGAAGTGGAAGTCGGTGCCACAAAGCACAATAGATGAGTTGGATGCCCAAATGGGGGATTTGCAAATTGCGATCGCCGAAAGTCGCGAATATCAAGTTCGCAAGTTTTTGCATTAGTTAGTCAGCAGTCAGTCGATCGTGTTAATTTTTGAAAGATTAATCATGAGTTTTACCTTGATTGTACCGCAGACATCGATTTGGTATTTGGTGCGAGGGGCGATCGCTCTTGGTAGAATCATCGCAGTGTTTGGTATTTGGTGTGAAGGGCGATCGATCTTGATGCGTGAGGGGCGATCGCTGTTGGTAGAATCATCGCAGTGTTTGGTATTTGGTGTCAGGGGCGATCGCGCTACCCCTTGCTTTCCACCTATGCAAGCACAGATAACCTGGAAACTTTCCGATCTGATTTGTTGTGCTGTGTGCGCTACCTAGACAGTGACAGACTTGGCAATTTTTGCCAGCAATCGCAACGCTTCATTGACAGAAGCTGAGTCTCGAAATATTTCTGCTACATCTGGATCGAGAATCACAACATTACTTGATTTCATATAGGCTTCATAGTATTTGCCACGGACACCACCTGAAAAATCGTATTCAGGTCTCATCTCGTCATTAATTGTTACTTCAGGTTCCTGACTCATAGCTTTTTCTCTCTTGTCGGGTGGCTAAACGGGCGCTGATTAAACGCACTTCACCTTCTCGTTCTGTATGGGACACAACAAAAAGGCGCTGTAAATTTGACTGACCGATCGTTAAAAGACGGAACTCACCTACAGAGTGGTTAGGGTCAGAAATTGTAATAGCCAGTGGATCTCCGAAGACAGTGACAGCTTCTTCAAAAGACACACCATGCTTTTTGGCATTACTACTGGCTTTGTTTGAGTCCCACTGAAACTTCATATATCTATTCTACTCTCAAGCAGAAGAGGGAGGTTGGGAATTGCCTAGCTTACTGCTCTATTTTACTATTTAGGGCAAAATGGCGAAAATCAAAAATGTCAATGTGACTGACTTCTAGGAACTCATAGACTCTGAGGAATGTTGAACTGCTGCTGTAGCGCTGTCATGGCTTTCTCGACTGGAATACCTTCACCTCGATCGAAGCTTTCGAGTCCTTTGCGGATGCCGATGATAGCTTCGAGGTAGTCGATACGCTCCTTCTGTTGTTCGTAGGTATTAAGTTGGGGGTTTGGAGTGGATTTTAGCGATCGCACCAAACTGAGAATATCCGCAAGTAGTTCGTCAGGGGTGCTATCGATTTCTTGGATGAGGAGTTCTTTGATGGTCATCGCGGCATCTCACGAGGATTGATACTTTGATTGTAACGGCGATCACTAGGAGTTTTGATGGGCGATCACACTTCGTAGAATCATCGCAGTGTTTGGTATTTGGTGTGAAGGGCGATCGATCTTGATGCGTGAGGGGCGATCGCTCTTGGTAGAATCATCGCAGTGTTTGGTATTTGGTGTCAGGGGCGATCGCAACTCGTACAATGATCGCATTGAAATAGTGGAAATGGAGCAGATTGTAAATGGAAAAAGAGGTTGGGTTTCCTTGCATCAACCCAACCTACAAGTGAGCGCGCTACAGGGAGAGAGCTACCGATACAGCAAGACTGACAAGGCTTGGATATGCAGCTTTAATTTCTCTTTTTCCCCATCTATAACCATCGTTGTGAGGATCGGAGAAGTGAACATCCTCAACATCTCCATTTCTTGAGTATTTCACAGTCCAGTGTGGATACTCACTGCTCTGCCCCGCTCTTTTTAACAGGTAGGCACGACCATCATCACGTACCTTGTATTCGAGATCATAACCTTCATCATCAGAAAAACCTGCTGATTGCCAACTAGAATATGCCATTTGTTCACCTCTATACTTTATTCTGGTTTATACAGGTGCATGCACCCCAAACGGATACTGGATCGAATGCAAAGAGTTTGTTTTACAGCTTCACTATCCTCTAATTGCTTGTTCGGTCATTCTCTCAAAATCATCGCATTTGTTGATCAGGGTTTGCACAATTTTGATGAAGTAATTGATATCCAGTAAACTGATTTCTGCATTGTGCATTATCGAAAAAACCTGCCTCCCATTAATTTCCTCTAGACACCAAAAACCAGTTTTATACTTACTACTTTCCTTAAGAAGATATGACGAAATTTGATGAGGAATATAATCAAAACTATCAAATTTTAAACCGCTCGGACAAGAAAACTCCAAGGTTGTATCGTATCGCAAGATAAACACTGTCTGCGTACTTCCAGAATTCATATTAAATTTTATGATAGCATTGTTAGAGTTGATGTCAGCAATTCTCCAGCCAATTTGATTGCAATATCCTCTGACTGTTGCCTGAAAGTTGTTAGACGAAAACAAGTCTTTTTCAATTGCCATATGCTACTCCTCAAGTTAATGATAATTATGACTTTAAATTACATTACAGTAGATGCCTGATTTGCGGTTCAGGGATAATCTTGCCAGTTGTGCTAGTTTTGGCTAAATTTTCTCTGCATTTAGGTTAGGTGTCTAAACAAACCATTTACTATTGGCTGTTTCACCTCCTATACCTATATCAACGCGGTAGGTTTCTCCAGAATATTTAAATTCTCTCCGTGCAGCAGGTATATCTCCATTACCGCCGTAACTTGTTGCTCTATTGTTTCCAAGCCAAGTAACCACTTTATCTACAGTAGACTCAGAATCTTCATGAGCTTTTCTAGGCAGTTCAGATTTTGAAAATTTGGAAACCGGGTTGGGAGGTCATTCACGGGGTTCACGAATAATTTAGAACTGCTATATAGTAGAGCTTATCCCCACTTTTGCTGAAGCTTGTTGTATAAATATTCTAGTGTCTGTCCAAAGTCATCGACCGTTTGATACTTATCAAGGTCTAAATGCTCTTTGTGTCCTTTATAAGTTGCGGTTAAAGTTAACCCATTTGAGTGCTGATGGACGTGCAGATCAGTAATGCCAGGATACTTATCTTTTTTAAGTAACCACAAAGAACCTGCTTTCCCTTTATTTATAAGTTCAGCCATTCTACTTCTCCTTCTATAAACTTCAGGTAAGGTCTAAACTTTTCTTAGAAAGCAACTGCGAATTTCCACAGTATTACATAGTCTCAAACAGCAAGTATTGAGTTTTATGATTGACGTTTGATGGTTCCTATTTTTATTGATTAAAGGTCGGCTTGTCAAGTCATACAATGTTCAAATTTGTCCGCTTTATTACCCTTTTGGGCACTATTTTAGTGATTTTTATACAAAAATGTAGATAAATGTACTAAAATGTTCCTGAATGTGAGCTATAATACAAAAAAATCACATCTTTCTGACCAATGAGCCTCAAAGAAGCTTTAAAGCTTGCCGATCGCATAGTCTTCGAGAAAACGGGTCAACACCTTGACGATTTACAAGAAGCGGTACTCCGGGGAACTCTACAACGCGAGACATACAAGCACATAGCCAAAGACTTTGATTGTTCCGAAAGCAGTGTTCGGAAAGTGGGCTCGGAATTGTGGCAAATACTTTCAGAAGAGTTGGGAGAAGATATCAGTAAATCAAATTTACGATCGGCACTGGAGAGGTTGCAAGTCTCGATAGTTTCACATTATGCACAAGACTCTGTGCAAATAGGCTTCGTTAATTATTGTGGAGAAGGTAGACACCCGCCAGATATACCAAACTCCCATCCACCAAATCAAGAAACATCTAACTCAAAACCAACGAAAACTCTACATCAAGATTTAAGCGAGATGCCGGAATTGGGCAATTTCTTCGATCGCACCCCCGAACTCCAAACCCTCACAACCTGGATTCTACAACAAAACTGCCGCCTCATCACCCTCACCGGTATCAGCGGCATCGGCAAAACATCCCTAGCAGTACAACTCGTAAAACAAATCAAAGACGAGTTTGAGTACGCAGTTTGGTACACACTAGACGAATTCCCCACCATCGATAAATTTCAATCTAACCTAACACAGCTTTTTTCCCAGTCAGAAAACCTAGATTCATCCCCAACAAACCAGAAACGCTTACCGCTGATTAAATATTTACAAAATCATCGCTGTTTAGTAATCTTAGATGACGTTCACAACCTTTTCTGTAGCGGCGAATTGGCAGGAAAGTATAAACCAGACTACGAAGAATATCGCTCTTTATTCAAACAGATAGAAAAATTATCCCATCAAAGTTGCTTTCTGCTAGTCGGTTGGGAACCACCGAAAGAAGTTCCTCAACTCACCAGCGAAAATACTCCTATTCGTACCTTACAACTCACTGGTTTAGACACCGCAGCCGCACGGGAAATCCTCAGAGATAAAGGATTAACAGAAATTGATAATTGCGAAGCACTAATACACCGCTACCAAGGCAACCCGTTATGGTTAAAAAGCGTGGCGACTCTGATTCAAGAGTTGGGAATCGGCGCGACCGAGTTATTAATAGATGATACCATATTGTTACCCGAAGATTTGAAAGATGTTCTACAGCAGCAGTACGATCGCACTTCCGAACTCGAAAAACAAGTAATGTTATTGTTAGCGACAGAAAACCAGCCAGTCAACTTCGCCAAATTGCTACAAAACGGACAAATATCATCATCAGATTTGCTAAACGCATTGCAATCTCTATCACGGCGCTGCTTGATCGAAAAACAGGAAAGTCTTTACACTTTGCCACCTGTACTGAAGCAATATATCAAAGGGTTGTAACTGACATCTTGCACCATTCTGGATAAATTTTTTAGGAACAGGCTTTCCGGCCTGTTCCACAATAAAATTCATCTTTTGTGGAACGGGCCGGAGATCCCGTTCTTGAGAATGATGCGAGATTGTGGGTTTTAGGCAATTATTGTTGGTGAACCCGCCCCTACAAATTTTTGACAGAGGGTAAGATTTCAGTTATACCCAATCCGGCTTAAATACCTCCTTTATTTCTTAGTCTGCCGAGGCAGACTTTGTTTGACTCTTAAGCGGTTTCAACCGCCCAATCATAAAGGGTGGTGACTGTGCTATCATAGAATACAAAACTTATTGAGTCGAGTTATATGACCACAATAACTACAGTCACAACAGCCTCCCAACTGGCTGATTACTACATCTGGTTCGCGAATGACGTAGGTTCCTATCTCAGCAACCACAAGCTACAAAAACTCTTGTACTACGCCCAAGCATGGTATTTAGCATTTGAAGATACACCGCTGTTTGATGAAGATTTTGAAGCTTGGGTGCACGGGCCGACTATCCCGGCTTTATTTTATGAATACAAAGAACAATTTGACTGGAAGCCAATTCTGAAAGAAGTCAAAAAACCAGAGTTTCCCGAAGAAGTACAAGAGTTTTTAGACGAGTTATCCGACGAATATTTCTTTTGCGATGCCTATGAGTTAGAATTGATGGTGCGCCGCGAAGACCCTTGGATTAATGCTAGAGGTGATTTGCCAAAAGATGAACCTTCTCATGCTATTATTACCAAGGAATCAATGAGAGACTTTTACAAAAGCCGTGTCATCGAAGAAAATTAAGAAAGCAGATATACGCCGCCAGCAATCTTTATCGAGCATCAATCGTCTAGATGTAAAAATACCGGAAGGAGTTAGTTTTTCTTTCAGGTATTATCAGGATGATAAAGATAAGTTTTCACTAGGCGGTAGAGATGCTAAGTATCTAGCATCTCTATTGAGACGGCTGCGCAATTTGTCACAATTGAACGCTCAATAAATTATCAATAATCAGAGTAAAAGTCTGCGCTGTCATGGCATAGTTTGGAAAAATAATACTGAACCTAATGGCTTTGGTATTCTCAATGAAGATATCCTAATCAATATCCCCTACCAGTTTCAAATATCTGCTAATGAATACGGCAGGGTGCATGGCTTTTTTAGTGAAAATGTTTTTTATATTGTCTGGCTAGACCCAGAACACAATCTTTACAGTTGAAATTATGATAAATTACCCACGGTCAGGACACGGCAGTGCCGTTTCCCTACAATTAATCGGGTAGGGAAACGGCATTGCCGTGTTCTTCTCGCTGGCGGGGTTCCCAGCCATTGCGATCGCCTATTTTGAAGTAGGGCAACGGCATTGTCTTGTCCGACTTGCTATTAAGTAGAACGGCGTAAATATTTGTAGTTGGAATGAGGCAGGAGGCAGCTATGCTGAAGGCAGGAGGGAAGAGGGTTTCAGCCTCATTTATTTTTCTTAACACAGTTGTGTTTTTTCCCACAGACTTGCTATTACGCACTCCGAATCTCAGAAACCGGGTTTTTTAGCGAATCTGTGGCTGCGACGAAATATTATCGCAAAAAAACCGATTTCTGGGTGGCCGTGCTCAGTCCTAATTTTAAGAAAATTTGGCATAGAGAGCTGAAATAAAATTCACGCTTAAAAAGCCTACTCCTAGTACGAGAATGATAAAGATCGAGATACTGAAAATAGACTTGAGCCGATCGCCAATTCCGGGTTTTTCTGAGTTCATTGGTCAATTTTTGCAGTAAATTTGCTCCGGGCAATTGAGAAACAGTAAATTATACCAATGCGCGCACAAAAAGGCAACTCCAGACAAGCTCCAAACCCCGATCGCCCTCAGTAGGTCGCATTTTTTTAACTTTTAATCTAAAATCTAAAATCTAAAATAGTCTCAGGCATTGTTCGGTTAGCCTGGGCTGCCCGAAGTCGATCGCCCGAGCCCGATGACCCTAACTCCTGTAAAATAGAGGGCGCGTTGGGGCGAACCTTTTAACAGCCGGAATTGGGCGCGATCGTCGTCAGCTCCCAAATACATAATAATATGTCAGTCATCCTTAGCTTACTGACAAAGGTAAAAATAGAAGAGTTTCAGGAAATAATCTAAAACATATAACTGAAAAAAGGATAGAAATCAATGCTCCACCCAGTCTCGCAACCTTACCAACAACGAGAAAATACTATGACTCAAAGAGCCGTGCGGAAGCCAAAACCCTCTGTTGCAAACAACCATTTGAGACCAAGTTTTCCTCAAAGGCACTGGCTGGAGCTGGCAGAGTACGCCTCTCTGGCTGCCTCTGGTGTGGGTTCCCTGGCGGTGGCTGTGTCGGGTCAAGCTTTTTACGGGGTGGCTCCCCTAACTTTGGCTTTGTCGCTGAATGTTGCTAACAGGTATCGGTTCGAGCAGCAAGTGCGGGTGCATCAAAATTCGGAAATGGCCCAAGTGCAAAAGTCTGTAAATAAGGTCGAAAAAACGGCCGTGACGGTAATTGTTAAATTGCGCAAGCAGTTGTCAGCAGATATTGCAGCGCTGCGCCAGCAAATGGCTGCACTGCCTAAGGCAGAAGGCGTTGATGAGTCGATAGACATCCAGCGGCAGTTGCTGAGTTTGGGAGAGTCGGTAGCTTCTTTGCAAGAAATAGTGGCGTCTGCTGTCCTCGATGTCCGCCAGCAGGTGAGCGCACAACTGCAAGATTTATCGGTTGACCAATCGGCGCATCTCCAAGCTGTAGAACAGGCTATAGAGCAACTGCAAAGCGCGACGCAAGGCTTGGTAGAAACTTCTATCACCCGAGACGACTGGGAAGCAGTAAATACTCGATTTTTGGAAATCCAGAAAGTCATGGCCAATTTGCAAAGTCAACTGCAAGCTCCCGCGCAGCAATCGACTCCGGATTTGTCAATTGTCCAAGCTCAAATCCACCGTTTGGAACACGAGCAGCAAGAAGTTGTCAAACCTCACCTCAAGCGCTTAATCTCGGTTGTCAAGGAGTTGCAGCACATACAAGAGAGTAGTCATTAGTCGTTAGTCATCAGTCAATCGATTTGAGATTTTAGATTTTAGATTTTCGATTGACTTGCGCGAGATAAATGCGGGGGCTTGAGGATTTTCGATTTTCGATTTGGGCTCGATCCCACTGATCGATCGCGTGGCGGGTACCACCTTTGAAATTCGTGGTCATCATTCATTAGTCATCAGTCATTAGTCGTTAGTCATCAGTCAGAAGGAAGATTTTTCGACTCAGACATTCTCCGACTCACGCCCGATCGAGTCCAAATTTTTCGACAACTGTGTTAAAAGATTAAAAGCTAATCTGCTTAGTTCACCTGTTTTCAACCTGTTACAAGAAAATTAAATGACTGCAACCGTAACTATTGCTGATAACCCGTTACTAATCGGTCAAGGACTGCCTCCATTTGACGCGATCGAACCAGAGCAGGTAGTCCCCGCCATTACCCAACTGCTGACCGAACTAGAAGCCTCGCTAGCTACCTTAGAATCGTCTGTAGAGCCGACTTGGAGCGGCTTAGTAGAACCGTTGCAGCGGCTCGGAGAGCGTTTAAATTGGAGCTGGAGCATTGTCGGACATTTGATGGGCGTGAAAAATAGCCCGGAACTGCGATCGGCTCACGAAACAGTGCAGCCGGAAGTAGTAAAATTTTGGAGCAAGCTCAGTCAAAGCAAACCGCTTTACGAAGCTTTTAAAGCGCTGCGGGCAAGCGAAAATTGGGACAGCTTAGAGTCAGCTCAACAGCGAATTGTCGAAGCCGCTCTCCGAGACGCCCAACTCTCCGGCGTCGGTTTAGAAGGCGAACAAAAAGAGCGTTTTAATGCCATTCAATTAGAATTGGCGGAAATTACTACCCAATTTTCCAATCACGTCCTCGACGCTACCAAAGCATTCAGCATCACCCTCACAAACAAAGACGAAATTGACGGTTTGCCGCCGAGTTTGTTGAGTTTAGCAGCTCAAGCCGCTCGCAGCGCCGGCGAAGAAAATGCGGATGCCGAAAACGGCCCTTGGCGGATCACTTTAGACTTTCCGAGTTACGGCCCTTTCATGCAGCACAGCACCCGCCGCGACTTGCGCGAAAAGTTGTACAAAGCTTTTATCGGCAGAGCAAGTAGCGGAGAATTGAATAACTGGCCGTTGACGGATCGCATTTTAGCTTTGCGCCACGAAAAAGCTGCTTTGCTAGGGTTTAGCAGTTATGCGGAATTGAGCTTGGCGAGCAAAATGGCTCCCGACGTTGCAGCAGTGGAAGCTTTGTTAGAAGAATTGCGCTTAGCTAGTTATGATGCTGCTGTCAAAGATTTGGAAGAATTGAAAGCTTTTGCAGCCGAAAAAGGCGCGCCGGAAGCTGGAGATTTGAAGCACTGGGATGTAGGTTTTTGGTCGGAACGGCGGCGGGAAGAAAAGTTTGCTTTTAGTGCCGAAGAATTGCGCCCTTACTTTGCTTTGCCGCAGGTATTAGAGGGGTTATTTGGATTAGTCAAGCGGCTGTTCGGCGTGACAGTAACTGCGGCGGACGGTCAAACTCCTGTGTGGCACAAAGATGTGCGCTATTTCCAAATAGATGACGAAGCAGGAAATACGATCGCCAATTTCTATTTAGACCCCTACAGCCGCCCCGAGGAAAAGCGCGGCGGTGCTTGGATGGACGAGTGCGTGGTGCGCGCTAAATTTGTGGAAGCGTCCAAGACAACCACGCGGTTGCCAGTGGCTTATTTGGTGTGCAACCAAAGTCCTCCGGTTGACGGCAAACCGAGTTTAATGACTTTTTTGGAAGTCGAAACTTTGTTTCACGAATTCGGTCACGGTTTGCAGCATATGCTGACAACGGTAGACTATCCGGGGGCTTCGGGCATCAATAATGTTGAGTGGGATGCGGTGGAATTGCCCAGTCAATTTATGGAAAATTGGTGTTACGACCGCGCTACTTTGTTCGGGATGGCAAAGCATTACCAAACTGGGGAAACTTTGCCGGAACACTACTACCAAAAACTGCTAGCAGCGCGCCACTACATGAGCGGCACCGCCATGCTCAGGCAAGTACATTTTAGCAGCGTTGACATCGAATTGCACCACCGCTACCGATCGGGCGGCAGCGAAACTGTGGCCGATGTCCGCAACCGCATCGCTAAAACTACCACAGTTTTGCCTCCTCTGGAAGAAGACGCATTTTTGTGCGCTTTCGGACATATTTTTGCGGGCGGCTATGCGGCGGGGTATTACAGTTATAAATGGGCGGAAGTGCTCAGCGCTGATGCTTTTGCGGCGTTTGAGGAAGCGGGTTTGGAAGATGAAATTGCGATCGCATCTACAGGTAAGCGCTTCCGAGATACAGTGTTAGGATTGGGCGGCAGTTTGCACCCGATGGAAGTGTTTAAAACTTTCCGGGGACGCGAACCGAGCACTAAAGCTTTGTTGAGACACAGCGGTTTAGTTGCAGCTTAATTAAGTGTGGAATAACTGGGATTAATGCGGGTGAATTTATCTGCATTAATCCCGATTTTTTGTTGCACAGGATTTACGCATATCATGTATGTGTAGGGTGCGGTGTGCATGAATTATTACCGCTATAATTTATATCAAATCACGTAGCATCGGAATTATTCATCTCTCTGTTCTCTGACCAATAATTTCTTGATGGTACAAGCCCCCGGATTTATCCGTGGAATCAATCGAAAATCGAAAATCGAAAATCCTCAAGAAAGAGCATTTATCTCGCGCAAGTCAATCTAAAATCTCAAATCTAAAATCTAAAATCGATTGACTCTGTGTCCTCTGTGTCCTCTGCGGTTTAATCATTCCAATTCAACCGGAATTCATCTCATGCGTAAAACCACTTTTTGCCTAACTGTTGCTGAATTCAAAATGTTTGTATAAAAAACTAAAGCGTTCAGATTTTTCTACTAATTCCCACAATTATTGCTACATATAATCCTGCGACCATCTGTAGGGAAACGGCACTGCCGTGTCCGGCGCGAGACTCGGCAATTTTTCATGTTTGTTATACAATTGATAATTGCAGCCACAGTTTTTTTATTAAAATTAATAGGACTTGAGTCCTCACTACAAACCCATTTTATGGTAGAACATCATGCAAGAAACATCTGTAGTTTGGCACATCATCCAAAAAGTTTCTGTGAAAATTGGGGATGATGTGCGATCGCCAGCAGCTTTTAGTTTAGGTTGAAGGCTCATCAAAGCCGCATCAGTCTCAATACTGTTAGTATAGACTCCGATTTGCGAATATTTGCTGTCATTTATCACTGATTGATTATACTTAACGTTCTCTCCACCGGAAATTCACTTTATATTTCTCAACATTTACGAAATGTTTTCTCGATACAGCTAATGCTTTTATTGGCAACAAAAAATCTAGGCTTTTACCGAATCTTTAAGATAGAGTGGCAACAGCAAGTCTTTTTTAAACTTTTGATAAAGAACGGGGTACTTGGCGTCAAAAGGGTAAAAAAATTAGGTAGAAACTAAAAAACTTAGTTGGGATTAATTTTAGGATTGCCAGAAAAAATCTTTGTATATATGATAAAAAGTAAGGATTGATAGTGAGTCGTTCACCCATAGATTAAGATTTTCATGGATATTCAATTAATTAATATCGGTTTTGGTAACATTGTGTCTGCTAATCGAGTCATTGCCATTGTCAGTCCCGAGTCAGCCCCAATTAAGCGGATTATTACTGATGCGCGGGAGCGGGGACAACTGGTTGACGCTACTTACGGCCGCCGCACGAGAGCGGTAATTATTACAGATTCGAGTCACGTCATCCTCTCGGCGATTCAGCCGGAAACGGTTGCTAATCGTTTTGCGATCGGCAAAGACAGTCAAGGTCGGGATGATTGAGGTTTGTCAGTTGCAATTTAAGCGTTTACAGTCTAAAGTAAGCAGAAACTTAAATTGTTACACGTTTCTATTCTAAAAATGAAATCCGGTAAATTAATTGTTCTGACGGGGCCTAGCGGTGTGGGGAAAGGCACCCTAGTACGATCGCTCCTCAATCGCCATCCCGAATTGTATCTTTCGGTATCGGCGACAACTCGCTCGCCCCGTGAGGGAGAAATTGAGGGAAAGCACTACTATTTTGTCAGCCGCAGCCGCTTTGAACAAATGGTTGAGGCTGGAGATTTGGCAGAATGGGCCCAGTTTGCCGGTAATTTTTACGGTACTCCTTATTTTGGTCTCAAACAAGGAATCGGTGAGGGAAAATCGGTAATCCTGGAAATTGAGCTCGAAGGCGCGAGGCAAATTAGGAATAATTTTCCAGAGGCGCTGCGAATTTTTATTTTACCTCCTTCTTGGGATGAGTTGGAACGGCGCTTGCGGAGTCGAGGTCAAGATTCCGAAAGTGCGATCGCCCGTCGGTTGCTGCGGGCTAAAGAGGAAATTGAAGCTGCGGGAGAATTCGATTTCCAAGTTGTCAACGATGATTTGGAAGTTGCTTTGAAAAAGCTAGAATCAATACTTAATTTGGTTGAGCTTTCAGGTAACTAATAACTAATGACTAATGACTAATAACTAATAACTAATGACTGATTACCCATTTTTCTGTGCGGGCTAAAACTTCTGTACTTTCTTTGATAGCGATACAAACTTTTAAATTCAATTCTAGAGTGTTGGACGCAGGCGAAAATTTCCGTACCGGTTCAATTTCGCGAGCAGAACAGCCCAACATTTCCATATAAGCTAGCGTCCAGCCAATAGCTGCAAGGTCGCTGATATTGCCAGTACCCTCACACAGGTGACAGCTAATTTCACCTTGCGGGCCGCACTCAGGACAAACCCAATTGCCCAACGCTGAATGTGGTTCATTTGTGCGAGCATTAGATGCAGTTTTTAAGGCTTTAATGTGATTTTGAACTACTTGTTCAAAACTTCGAGCTTGGTTGATGCCCTGGATGGATTTGTTGTGCGATCGCCCGATTTCTTCTGTTGGTTGTGGAAACGAAGCAAGAGATGCTGTTTGTTTCTCCCTGGTTACTCTAGATTCTCCTAGATTCGCCGTTAGCTGAATACCATAGTCTTTCGACTCCTCAGTCACAGAGTGGTTGAGTGCGCTGGAGGAATCGGGTTCGGAAGTTGTGAAGGATGGTTCTATGCGATCGGCAAAATCTTGCATTGAGAGGTGATGTTCGATCGCCAAAGACCAAGTTCTTTTGTGTCGGAGGTCGCCATATTTTCTGGCTTCTTCCTCAGTAATCCCGATCGCCGCAGCCTCTTGGCGCAGCACATTCATCGAAGTCATTGTATCTGATATCATTAGTTTGTTTGCAGTTAAATTTACGATCGCCCGCTCAGCTTACAAATAAATTACCTTAGATATACTACAATAGTCCGGACTATTTTGAGATGGTATTCTGAAACCCTTGATTTTCCGTTAGGAAGTCGATTGTGCAATCGCCCTGAAACCCTTATTTTACGCTGGGCAATCACACACTGTCCGAAGCATTGATAGTAGCCTAAATCTCAAATCTAAAATCTAAAATCTCAAATTGGATGACTTCAATTTTTCCCGATACAGCGTTCTCTGTTGCCGGACTAACATCATACCTGCAAGACTTGTTGGAGGGCGATCGCCACCTGCAATCAGTTTGGCTGACAGGCGAAGTGTCGAACGTTTCGCACCACCCCAGCGGCTGCTTTTTCACCCTGTGCGACACCGACAAAAGCGCTGCGATTCGCTGCGTGGTGTGGAATTCTCAGCGACAAAAATTGGTGCAAATACCGGCAAAAGGCGAACAGTTGCTGGTTTTGGGAAGCATCCGGGTTTACAAAAATCGCGGCGAGTACCAGTTGACTGTTGTGCAATCGCTGCCGGCTGGGGAAGGGTTCCAGGCTTTGCGGCTGCAGCAATTGCGATCGCGCTTGGATGCTGAGGGTTTCTTCGATCCCGCCAGAAAGCGCCCGATTCCCGCACACCCGCAAATTGTCGCCGTGGTGACATCCGATACCGGCGCTGCTTGGGGAGACATTCAGCGCACTCTAGCGCAAAGATATCCGGGTTTGCGGGTGTTGCTGTCGCCGACTTTGGTACAGGGAGAATTCGCTGCTGCTGCCATTGCTAGGGCGATAGCCCGGGTAGAATTGGACGGTAGGGCTGATGCGATCGTGTTAGCGCGGGGCGGCGGTTCTGCGGAAGATTTGGCTTGTTTTAATGATGAGAGAGTTGTCAGGGCGATCGCGAATTGTGCGATTCCAATTATCACCGGTATCGGGCACGAAAGAGACGAATCTCTCGCCGATTTAGTAGCAGATAAACGAGCCCACACTCCCACTGCGGCGGCTGCTCAAGCTGTACCAATTTTGGCAGATCTTTACTTTGAACACAAGCAGCGAACGATCGATTTAGCAAACGCTGTGCGGGCAAGATTTCAGACAGAAGAAGAACATTTGCAACTGTTACAAAATCGATTAAAACGTTTGCCTGCGACATCCCGAACTTTGCGGCAAGCAACTGGTAAACTGGAAGTATTGCAAGAAAAATTATCCGCCCTAAATCCGGCGGCGGTATGGCAAAGGGGGTATGCGGCGGTAATCCAAAGTGACGGTACGATCGTCCGCACAACTGACGGTTTGGAATTGGGAGAGGAATTGACTGTGAGGTTGAGTCGGGGCGTGCTGAAAGTTAAGATTGTAGAAGTATTGGATGCGGAATAAAAGTTATGATAGATTCGCAGTTGCGCCAGTCTGGCTGGAATTATGAGGAAACGGTCGATCGAATTGAAGCGATTATCGATCGGGTGGAATCGGGAGAATTGCCTCTAGAGGAGGTTTTCGAGCAGTTTGCGGTGGCTGTCAAGTGCTTGCAGGAGTGCGAAAGCTTTTTGGCGCGGGGGAAGGAACAGATGGATTTGTCGATCGAGCTTTTAGCTGCGGAACCCGATTTTTAAGCCCCATTCACATTGACAACTGTCATTCCTATGTCTTTCACAAGCAACAAGCAGAAATGTCTTCTGATTCAATTCCAGGATATTTATCCAGCAGTTCTTCCAGTCTCATTCGGCTAGCGACAAAGGCAACAATCAAAAAACCCCCGATGCGACGATCGCGAATACATAGTTTACCAAAGCAGATATGTTAGTCGATCGATCTAGGAATCCTAAAAGCGAGACAATCGAAGAAAAATTCGGGCAAGCGAAGGAAAGATTTGGTCTCGCTTGAGTGATGGCAAAACTTGATAATACTTCCCCAACCGAAGAAGGAATCGCTTTTTTAATCATAAACCTTATCCCGGAATTGAGAAGGTTATTGTGGTTTTTTTTGTCAATTTGCATCAATAACAACTTGCTCCAATGCGGCGACAATAAAAAATTAGATTCTGGCATCATAACGACCAGAAAAACTTAAATTAGCGGCTTGCTGGAATTAGCGATCGAGCTATTTTTGAGCTTCGTTTACTTATTCAGCAAGCCCTAGTTAAATACAGAAGACCGAGATGATTTAATCAATCGAACTTCGATATGAGATCGCTCCCAATATCCTCAACATCGCGCAACACCCGGAAGGCATACCCGCCTAAGCCAAGTATGAACATACAGAGTCCGCAGCTAGCGTAAAGCAGCGCGATACCGGCCCCTGTCCCAGTCCCGAACAGCCAGCCAAAAACAGGTGCAAGACTGCCTTGTGGCATCATCGCCGGCTCAAAAACACGATCGACCAACGGGCCTGCGATTAAGTAACCAAAAGTTGAAGCAACCAGTAAGCTTACAGAACGAGTGGCAAAAACCCGCCCTTGCACCTCCGGTTTAACCTTAACAAGCCAGATAACGTCAGCAGAACTGCCTAGCAGCGGGAAATTGAGAGACGAACAAAACTGAGCCAAAGTCCAAACCAACGGCGTTACTCCTAAGCCAAACACAGTTTTGCTCAAGCCCGCACCTGCCATACCGAGCAAAAAGCCGTGTATCCGGCGCTTAGGGCCGCCCCAAGCACTCACAGCTAACGCCCCAACAATACCGCCCAAGCCGGCAGCCGAGACGGCCAGACCCAATATTCTGGCATCGTTACCAGTACGTGCCAAAATCATCGGCGATCGCAGTGTAGCGCTCAAATCGTGAACTAGCCAGAACAGCGATGTTAATACTAACAGCGCCAGCAGACTTGGGTGCGCGGCAATGTAGCGGAAGCCAAAACCGATTTCCTGTTGGATATTTTTGAAACTAAAAGGGGGCGTTTCTGTGAGGGTGGGTTGCGGAATGTGTGCGAGCAGTAACGTGCCGATCGCGATCGCAAAAGTAGCGATATCAACAATCAAAATCCCTCTCAAACCCATTACATAGTAGAGAGTACCAGCCAGCGCCGGCGCAACAATCTTAGAACTATAAATTGCTAGAGATCCCATACTACTAGCGCGACTGTACTGCGACTCTGGCACTATCATTGATATCGATGCTTTGTAGGCAAGCTCTTGGAGTTGCTGAAAAATACCGTTGACAGCTACAGCCAGATATAAATGCCATACTTGCAGATTGCTCCCTAGATAAAGCAGTAAGATAGTAATAGTTAATAGACCAGCCACCGTGTCACCAACTGCCATCAATAATTTACGATTCCAGCGATCTACAATTACCCCCATAAAGGGAGCAGTTAATAATTGCGGCATTTGTGCAAAGAAACCAAATAAGGCTAATGCTGTTGCTTGACCCGTGAGTTCCCATACCCAAATAGTGAAAGCGAAGCCGGTCATGCTAGAGCCAATTAGAGAAACTGTTTGACCGCCCCAGATCAGCAGGAAAGTTCTGAGGCTATTTGAACGAAATTTTTGGAACATTATTTTTTATTTACAGTGCAACAGCGGAAGAAATTTGGTAATTGGTGATTGGTGATTGGTAATTGGGATACAGGGATTAGACATATTTCTCTGATTACACGGATTAAACGATCGTCCGTGTAATCCGTGTAATCAGAGAAATCCGTGTCCGTAATTGGTAATTGGTAGTAAAAGTAGGATAGCTGGAGCGATCGCGCGTTACCCATCACCAAAGTTAACTGTTAACAGTTACAGCACTTGTCAGGTAAGTGAGGTACATAAAATTAGAGGTAGGGACACGGCATTGCCGTGTCCCTACGGAGATCTTAATCCTCAGAAACTCTTCTCAAAACCAAGGCCATTCTGCGATCGGAGAAAATTTTTGAGGTTCAGCTACGATCGCGGAAATTTGTCGGCTTGGTTCCCGCCGCTGAGCTAATCTCCACTGTCGCCTGCGCCAGAGTACCAGACCAGTGATTGATAGCAATGTCGGCGTCAACCCGATGAAAACGTAGAGGATGCGTGTTGTCAACCCCCCGAAAGCACCGATATGTACCGGGAACAACAAGTTTATAATCTGGGATGCCACAGGGGCTGTAAAACCATTTTCTACCCGCAAAACTTCTCCGCTGTACCGATCGAGATAGACGTTGCTGCTACCGTTCGGATGGATCTCTCCGACCAGTTTTTTACGCACTGCGAACGTCCCCTGCGGTTTGCTGGGAAAGGTAATGTAAATGGTTTTTCCTGGTAACGCCAAGTCCGCTTTTTGTAAAATAATATCTGCTGTAACTGGTGGCAAATTTGCCAGCATAGTTGATGTTAACTCGGGGGTTTTTGGCGTGCCGGCAATCGAGTAAATCGCGCCTTTAAACTGGGTGTGAAAAATCATGGCTGTGCCGGTGGAGGCGATCGCAATCAGAAAGACACAAGATAAAATCCCCCCGACTTTGTGAAGATCGTAGTTAATTAGCTGAGGCGCAGAACGCCACCGGATTGCGAAGCCGGCCACCAGCTTTTTCCAACCAGGCCACAAAATGATTCCAGTTACACTCAGCAGCAGCAACAGCAGTCCGCAGATACCAACAACTGTTTCGCCAAATTTGCCTCCCAGAAGGCTGACATGGAAGTTATAAATGAAACTCATCACAGTCCGGCCCCACTGCTGAAAACCCAGAACTTCTCCCGTGTAAGGGTTGAGATAGACGTAGGCAAAGTCGCCGCTGTTTAACAGCATTCTCGCTGTATAGACACTATCTAACGCGCGAGGTAGCTCGAGGAAATTAAGCTGCCAATGGGGATAAGCTGAGCGGATTGTATCAACTACAAACTGTACAGATACCCGATCGCCCTGCGGGATAACTTGGAACATCTGGGGATTGAGGAAAACGTCGATCTCTTTCCAGAAAACCAATGAACTGCCAGTTAAGCTGACGATCGCCAGCAGGATTCCCACCATTGCACCTACATAGCGGTGCAAAACTAATGCGATCGGGCGCAATTTCATAAGTACCTCACGGTGCATTATTGATACTTTGAACGGCTCGATCCGGCCCAGAAAACACCTCGCGTTCTGCTAAGTGAGATTCAATTTCTGCGCGCGATCGCCAAACCGGTCGCAAACGTTGACTCGCCAATAGCTGCAACTGATCGCCACCTTGCGGTGAACCAAGCATCGTCGAGTTGCCGTAGCTGGTGAGTACCATTGCCCGTACTGGATTGGAAAACTCGACCGCCGCCACGTAACTATCGCCTTCAACAGCTCGAAACCGATTATCTTGGGTGGGAGCAAAACTGAGTTCCCGAAAAATACCCAAGTTGTTAGGCCCTCCACTTGCGGGCAAATCCGCAGCGCCGTCGCGCAACCGGAAAACATCTCCCCAAGGCACGTCCAGGGCTCCATAAGCAGCTTCTACCTTGGTGGCAGCAGCAGCAAGGGCCGCAGCAGCAGCAGCGGGATCTGCCAAACCGTCGGGCGTAGTCATTGGCAAGTCTTCATTCCAAGGAGTAGCAAACGAGATAGGGGAACCCATCTCTTGAACCCAAGCAGCAAAAAGTACCGCGCCGCGACTATCCGCGTCCGCCTTGCGATCCCAGACAGCCAGCACGTCAGCGGCACGGCGGGCTAATTTATTTTCCTGCTGCTGGGTAGCCGCGATCAGATCGTCAAGCAAGCGATCGGCTAATTCCATGTGCGTTGAGTGCTTGTACTCAATCATTTCTTCAAAGGAGATTTTTTCATCTGCCATCAGCATCCTCGCAGAACGCTGAGCTCTAAAAGACATCGGGCCGCGAGACGACATATAGGGTGGGTAATCGTCGGGATCGATCGCCTGCGGAAATGTTGTTGTCCAAGGTGGATCGTTTGCATTTTGCAACCAGCCGCTAGGGGGATCGATCGCGCGCGGCAAATCTTGATAGGGATGAATTTTCGTCCACAGCGTACTTGATGTGTCGCCAGGGATCGATCCCTGCCAGTATTTAAAGTCTCCGCCGGGCCGCATCGGAACTTGACCGTTGAACAGGTGCATAATGTGTCCGTCTCGATCCGCGTACAGCACCGTGAACATGGGAATCTGCAAGGGTGCGATCGCCGCCTCAAATTGAGTTAAATTGTGCGATCGCGCCATATTCCACCACTGCTCGAGTGCTAAGGGTCGATCGAGGCCAACAACGCGCAGCGCCACAGCCTTACCCTCTTTCTGGGCAACAACCGGCCCGTAAATAGAACTTCGCACCGTCAAGGGTTCCGAGCGCCGAGAACCGCCATCCTGCTTGACTTCAACGATTTGTTGTTCTGTTTCAAAGGCTTGGATTTTACCGTCTAAGCGGTAGCCACCATCTGCCAGCGTCAGTTCGTAGGCATCCCAGCCATCATGTCGGTTCACCGTGTGAGTCCAGCCGAGGGAGTCATTGAAGGCAATTGTCAGTACCGGGATGCCAACCAACGAGGCCCCATAAGCATTGATCCCTGGTGCTGTTAGCTGTGATTCAAACCAGAGAAATAAGTCTGACCAGGGGAGGTGCGGATTAGCCAGCAGCATCGCATTGCCAGTGGCAGAATGGGAAGGTGCGATCGCCCAGCCATTAGATCCGAGAGAACTATCATTAATATCGTTTTCGGTTGCACCGGAATTATCTAGAGGACACGGCAGTGCCGTGTCCCTACCCGGATTAATTGTAGGGACACGGCACTGCTGTGTCCTGGCTGTGGGTAATATTAATTCCGATGCTACGGGATTTGATGTAACGCCCTTGACTTGCTGAGGATTAACCACAAACGTGAAGTTCAGCACCCGCTGAGTGTGAGCCAGCAAGTCTACCCCATCAATTGGCAGCACGGCTTTAAGTTCATTGTCGATCGCATCGCCATGTTCTGCGGCATAACTATTAATTCCAGCAGCAAAAGCATCGAGATAGCTGCCAAAAGTTGGATTTTGTGCATCGTACCAAGAGCGAGCGCGAATAGGAATTCCCATAGTTCGTACCCACCGATCTGATTCTAAATATTTTTCTCCCCAGTATTCTGCTGCTCTGCCTCTGGCCTGTCCGTAGAGGCGCAAAATCAGGTTGCCGTGACTTTGCATCTGTGCCCAACCAAAGGCGCGGAAAAGGCTTTTGGTATCTTTGGCATAAACATGAGGAATTCCATAAGTGTCCCAGAGAATTTCAGCACGAGTCGGAGCGGCGGCAAAACTATATTGACTTGCGAACAAGACAAGGATCAGGCCGAGAATAAACGGTAAAAGTAGGGAGGATCTACTTTTAATAAAAATAGCTGATTTTGAGACATTGAAAAACATTTTTACCTAGCCATTTTTGAAAAAAAGTGAAACTCAAAAATTCAGCATACTGTTGGCAAATAAAATCTTGCGCCGGCTGTCGGTAAAAGCCTGTCTGCCGTGCAAAAATCTTGAATTGTCAATCATCACTAAATCACCCGGTTGCCACGAGATTGCAACGGTCAGTCTATCCATAACTTCCTTGATTTCATCGATGGCTGCATCGGGAATCGGGGAATCATCTTCAAAAATTACTTTTCTAGTTCTTTGTTCGTTGATAATACCGTTAGCAAAAGAGTCGTCATTACCGTACTTTGTTTTAACGACAGCAGAACAAACATAAGCTAGAGTCACAGACTGGTCGTTATTGATTGTGTATTTGACACCTTCAAAACTGTTGAGAGCTTTTTCGACATCAGCTAGGGTAGCATTTTCTCCTAAAAAATGCTTCCAGTTTGCCACAGGTATATTGTGAATAAACTTGTTTTTTTGAGTCAAAAACAACTGCTTTAATTCTTCACTTAATTCTGACCAGACTTGTACGCCGTCCCAAAATAAAGTTTCGCCACCATCGGCGGCCGGCACATCACAACAAAACCAAACGGCATCGGGTCGTAAAGGAGTAGTTGCGCCTTCAGCATGAGGAGCGATATATCCCATTCCTTCGTTTACAAGATGGATGGCTCCGTCGCTCGAATCGGCCCGAATTTTGACATCATCGCGAACGAATTTAGAGCTAAATTGTTCGGCAAATTTTTTAAACTGTTGCTGGTGAACGGCAAATCCTCGAAAAAGAATTAAACCGCATGATTTAAACAGTTCCCTAATTTCTGTTATCGAAAGTTGAAAAATATCTGAGCCAGTGTCGCCACTCTCAACGATTTTTCCTGTATTGATTCCCAGTGAATTCATTTTAATTAAGCCCTTTTTTCGGAATTTACTGTCAGTTACTTTAAAGTATTTTTGCAATACCAAAGAAACCTGTTTTTTACTGAATTTGTGTGCGGTCATATCATGTCCGATCGATTGATCGTAATATCCCGGCCGGGCGGGTTTTTGAGATTGGAGATTGTTGGCAGATATTGGCAGGTTTACCCGCCCCTACCTGATGAAGGGGAATCGACCGGACATGATATCACGTGTCTTTTCGCAATACCAAAGAAACCGGGTTTTTTACTAAAGTTGCGGGTGCAAAGAAGTATTTTATTCCGTCAAACCCGGTTTCTGGGTTCCCATTACCAATTGAGAACGTAGCGGAGGCTAAGGCTGCGACCCCTAGACGCAAATCTTTCGGAATTATCAAAACCGCCAGAACGTTGAAGCTGGACTGCGAAATATTGGGTGTCCAACAAGTTTTCGATGCCAATATTTAACGTGCCCGGTCCAACCTTAACACTGCCGATATAGTCCACCACCAAATAGTTGTCGATGCCCACAGGATCAACTTTTTTATCAAAAGCCCGATCGCGATTCCCGATATAAACAAGTTGCAGTCGGTTGCGCCAGCCTGGGGTAGTTTGGTGTTGAATATAAGTCGTCAGCTTCAGCGGTGAGATAATGCTGCTATTGAGAGGCAAATAGTCTCCATCTTGATTGACATCATTTTCACCTTCTTGCCAAGTTGCAGTGCCGCCGAGTTGCCATCCCCCTCCCGGCTGCCAGTCTAGAGTCCCCTCAACACCGTATATCCGCTGTGGCGCGCGGTTAATTCCTATGGGAAAACCGCGATCGTCTAATACAAAACTTTCACCCAATTCGGAGGTATTGTAAAAACCCGAAATAGACGCTTGTACTTGTTCCCAGTTGCCGCGCACCCCAATTTCGTAGTTGTCAACTCTTACCGCTTCTAATTGTTGAAAATCGCCCCCAATCGAAAATCCTGCTGGCGGACGGCGCAGGAGATTTCCAAAATCTGGTATGCTAAAACCTTGAGCAAAGTTACCAAACACATTAAATGTGTCTGTGATTTTATAGACAGCACCGGCATTAAACACGGTGCTATTAAAGTTCAACTCTCCACCTTCAATATCTGCATTGCCTGGGAAGGTAGTGTAGTCGTCAACACTGAAACCGACCCGCTGGTGGCGCAATCCGCCAGTGACTAAAAAGTTATCGCTAATATCCCATTTCACCTGAGCAAACAAACCTAGCTGGTTGAGGTTATAAGCCGGGATTTCAACGCGCTCGTTAATTTTACGGTAAACTCGACCGCCGCTTTCGTCGAAAGCCACAGGATCGAAAATATCTTGCACGACAGTGTTGTACTCTCTGTCATAATCAACTCCCCACAGTAAATTAGCTGCTGTAAATATAGGAGTTTCAATTTGCAAGCGACCGCCCCAATTTTGATGTTCTACTTGTCCAAAAGTAATATTTTCAAAAAAAGCCTCTCGAAAATCTCCTGGGAAGAAATTTAGAGTATTGTACCGATAGTAAGCTTGAGCCTGAAGACTGCTGCCAAAAATCCGATCGTTGGTGTAGGTGAAGTTAAGCAGAGTATTTTGATCTCTTGGGGGGGTAGAGTCAATAAATTCCAGTTCTCCTACTTTTAAAGCGCGGGCTTTTTCGGTTCCGGCGGGGCGGCTGTTGACGCTCAAATCGTTGATATACTGGTTGCCGACTTGGCTGGAAAGGTAGTGATTGAATGTTAGCTGTAAGCGCTGTTTAGAATCTAGGTTTACTCCTGCTTTAGCTAATACATTGAAGGTAACGCTTTGATCTAAGGGGCGATCGTTAAAAATGCGATCGCCTTCAGCATCATAAAAAGTGCCGGTGCTTTCTCGCGAGAAGGAAAAGGCGTAGTTGTAAGCGCCCTCTGTACCCGATATGGAATGCGCGATGTAGTTGCCAAAACTGCCGCTTTCTAGGAAGCGTCGGTTGCCGGCGGCAGCAGTCAGACCTACTTCTGACTGTTGCTCCAGCCGATTTTCGCTCGGCCTGCGGGTAATAATGTTGATCGTCCCGCCTGTGGCCTGACTTCCGTAGATCGCATTGGGGCCGCGAACAACCTCAATTCGCTCGATCGCATTGGGAGCAAGAGTTTGCAGCCCCCGGGGTTGAGTATTTGTGGTCAGGGGTACGCCGTCAATTAAGACAGAAATATTGCGACCGCGCAAGTTTTGCCCAAATTGATTTCTCGATTGAGTCGAAGCCCCTAAGCCTGGAACCTCCCGACCGACAATATCTTGCAGGCTTCGCGACACGGGAGTTTGCTCCTCAACCTCAGCACGGGTAACTACTGTCACCGAGCGCGGTATATTTTGTATAAGTTCTTCGGTGCGCGTGGCGGTAACGACGATTTCAATTTGGTCAGAATTTTCAGGAGTCACGCCCAGAACTAAACCGCGATCGCTTTTTACTACTTGCGCGGGTGGTGCTGCTTTCTCTCCGGTAACGGTGACTCGGATGCGCGAACCTTCAAGCTGAGTTACTGTCACCTCAGCAATTCCTCGATCGGGATTTTGAGCGCGAAATTCCTCACCCGACGGTAAAGCTAGTTGAGCATTTTCGATGTCGGCGATCGCACTTTTGCCTTCTGTTCTGATAACAGCTTGCAGCAATTGACCCGCTTCAGTTTCTAAGATGACTTCCAAACCAGCCCCAGTAGGGTTTAGCTTTACCCCTGTTACTTGTACGACTGATTGAGAGATTTGCACAGCATCAGAAACAATAAAACTTGACGGCGATTGCTGAAGTAATCCCTCAACACTGGTGCTAGGGCGATCGATGTCGTTGAGTTTTGGTATGTCTGCTATTGGTTCAATCTCAGGATTAGGAGAAGCCCGATCGCTATGAGATATCTCCAATAAACCTTGTGGATCGGGCATCCTGCCTGCTTTTGAGGAGCTTTTTTGGATATTTCTATTGTATTCTGAAGCAACTGTCAAGTCTGAATAGAGTTTTTGGGATCGGTTTTCTGTATTGTGCTTGACTTCTAACTCCTCGCTTTCAAATGAGGGCTTTTCTGCGATCGGTTTTTGGGACGGGATGACAGAAGCGATCGCCCACCATTGAGTGCGATCGTCGGCTGTTGAGGGATTTACCGAACTCGGATCGGGGGCGATCGCGGGCGCAGCTTCAGCAGAGTCGGAGTTAGCGCTGTCAGAGAAACTTCTTGGCCCTGCCGCTGCTACTGGCATGATACCAACGCTCAGCAGTGCAACACATAAAAAAGGTACACGCAGTTTCATTTTCATTCACACCACACACTTAAAAACTTGAGCTGCTACACCATCTGTAAGAGTGAATGCACCGATGGAGATGCACTCCCGACTTGTACTCTGCTGAAAATCTACTCAAGCAAACACGAAAACTAAGCCTGTCAGTAACAGGCGCAGCTATCTGTGGTCGCAGTTTGAATCCAGTTTCTTGACACGAGCGGCGGTGCACTCGGATCGCGGTCAACAACCCAGCGATTTATCACTAATCATTTGCAGTAGCCTCATCAAAATAAAATAAGGGTGCTGCTAATGTCAAGCAATAAGTCAAATTTGTTTATTGCTAATTTTTATCAAGTTTTATCAAGCTGCACGCTGGCCTGTGCTGGCGATATTGGGCGCACTGCCGTCTGCGTGCCTGACTTCAAGCTGCGAACACCCTACAATTGGTCGATTGACGGCATGGTTCCGCTTTGGGTACTGCCAGGTAACTTATGAGTGTTGAGGGATTGCTTTAAAAATAATTATCAATTACTACTTGCAAAATCGATATTTTAGACTTACAGTGTGGAAGCTAATCAAGAACTAATGTCAATAAGTTCGAGCAGTAGCTAAAGAATAACCTTTTGAGAGAAGATCGCGGTCATCGGCTTTGCGATCGCAAAACTCAAGATTTTCGGGTTGCAATGAGTGCAAAAAGTAGAATGGCTCAACTTTTCAAGGACTTTCGAGAAATCTCTAGTAACAGTTCGACAGGTGTAGACTTGTTGCGCTACAGGTGTCTGCACCAGCCTGACCAACTAGCTTTTACCTTTCTGGAAGACGGAGAAACAGAAAGCGATCGCCTGACTTACAGCGAATTAGATCGTCGCAGCCGAGCGATCGCAGCTCAACTTCAAGCTTTAGGTGCTAGCGGCGAACGCGCCTTATTGCTTTATCCGCCAGGACTAGACTATATTGCGGCTTTTTTCGGATGCTTGTACGCTGGGGCGATCGCAGTCCCGGCTTACCCGCCCCGCAATCAGCGCCACGCAGCCCGACTTCAGACGGCCGTATCAGTTGCAACCGATTCCCAAGCCGCGATCGCCCTCACCACAACAGCAATTTTGCCCCAAGTGCAATCCTTGCTGGCAGACAAAATAGGAACGATACACTGGCTCACTACCGATACAATCCCCCCCGGAATCGAAGACACTTGGCAAAAACCCTCAATTAACCCAGAAACCTTAGCATTTCTGCAATATACATCGGGTTCCACAGGGACACCCAAAGGCGTAATGCTCAGCCACCGCAACTTGCTGCACAACGCCGGCATGACCCAACGCCTGATGGGACATTCCCACACCAGCAAATTCGTCTCCTGGCTGCCGATTTACCACGACATGGGACTGATTGGCGGCGTACTCCAACCCCTGTACGGCGGCTTCCCTTGTATCATGATGCCCCCCGCATCTTTTCTACAAAGTCCCTACCGCTGGCTGAAAGCTATTTCTCGCTACCAAGCCACGACTAGCGGCGGCCCTAACTTTGCTTACGAATTTTGCGTTCAGAAAATCACCCAGCAGCAGCGAGAAACCCTCGATTTAAGCAGTTGGAACGTTGCATTTAACGGGGCTGAACCGATTCGGCGCGATACCTTAGAGCGCTTTGCCGCAGCTTTTGCACCCTGCGGCTTCCGCTGGGAGGCATTCTATCCCTGTTACGGGATGGCAGAAGCAGCTTTGATGATTTCTGGGGGTCTGCACGCAGCACCGCCGGTCATCAAAACAGTTCAGGGAGAAGCACTTGAGAGCGATCGCGCGATCGCCGCGAGTACACAAAGTGAGAACGACCGCACATTAGTAGGTTGCGGTCAAACTTTGCCAGACCAAAAAATTGCGATCGCGAACCCTGAAACCTTAACCCGCTGTCAACCTGACGAAGTTGGTGAAATTTGGGTATCAGGGCCGAGTGTGGGTGTCGGTTACTGGAATCGCCCCGAGGAAACAGAACGGACATTTCGCGCCTATCTGTCAGACACAGGTGAAGGGCCGTTTTTGCGAACAGGCGACTTAGGCTTCTTGCAAGATGGAGAACTCTTTATCGCGGGTAGGGCTAAGGATTTAATTATCATTAGAGGTCGAAATCTTTATCCTCAAGACATTGAACTAACGGCAGAACGCAGCCATCCGGCACTGCGATCCGGTGGCGGTGCAGCATTTTCGGTGGATGTAGAGGATGAGGAACAGTTAGTAGTCGTTCAAGAGGTGGAATTTCGGCAGAAACCGAATGTGGAGGAAGTCACCGCAGCCATCAGAAGTGCGATCGCGCAAATCCACGGTATCCAAGTTTATGCTGTCGTGACGATCGCCGCCGGCACCATTCCCAAAACTTCCAGCGGTAAGATTCAGCGCCGCGCTTGCCGAGCAGATTTTCTCTCAGGCAACCTGAAAGTCATTGGCAGCAGAATTTTAGAGGATTTTCAAACAGTTGAAAACGAGGTGCGTCTAACTCCCGAACAGGCGATCGCAACACCGCCAACTGACAGGGTACCGCTGCTAACATCTTACCTCCAGCAGCAGATCGCTCAGGTGCTAAGAGTTCCCCGATCGCAGGTAAATCCGCAGCAGTCGGCAATCGCACTAGGACTCGATTCCTTAAAAGTCTTTGAATTACAAAACCGAATTGAAACCGATCTCGCTACAACAGTGTCCGCAGCCGAACTCTTCGAGAGTTCCAGCCTGTCTCACTTAGCAGCGCAATTGTGCGATCGCCTCGCCACCGCTACCCCTAGCGTGCCGCCGCTGCTGCCTGCACCCAGACAAGCAGAATTGCCCTTATCCTTTGCCCAGCAAAGGCTGTGGTTTCTCAATAGCTTGCAGCCTGGAAACCCCTTTTACAACATTGCTGTCGCTGTACAGCTCAAAGGGCCGCTGAATGTAACTGCACTCAACCAAAGCTTTAACGAAATCTTGCAGCGACACGCCGCTTTGCGAACAACTTTTACCGCTGTGTCGGGTCAACCGGTGCAAGCGATCGCCCCAACTTTAACTTTAGCGCTGCCAGTCATAGATTTGCGATCGTTCCCAGAAACCAGCCGGGAAGCGGAAGCGCAACGCCTAGCCACTCAAGAAGCTCAGCAACCTTTCGACTTGACAGCAGGGCCGCTGCTGCGAGTCACGCTGCTACAGCTAGCCGAAGCTGAATACACCATGCTGCTGACAGTACACCACATTGTCGCTGATGGCTGGTCTATGGGAGTGTTCATTCAAGAACTGACAGCACTGTACAGGGCCTTTTCCAGCGGTCAGCCTTCCCCCTTAACTCCTCTGCCGGTTCAGTATGCTGATTTTGGAATCTGGCAGCGCCAATGGTTGCAGGGAGAAGTGCTAGAGTCTCAACTCGCGTACTGGAAACAAGAATTAAGCAACCTAACCGTGCTGCAACTGCCGACAGACAATGCGATCCCAGCTATTCAGACCTTCCAAGGTTTGCGACTGCCGTTCTCACTGTCAAAATCTTTAACGGATGCGCTGAAAGTGCGATCGCAGCAGCAGGAAGTATCCCTGTTTATGACACTGCTAGCAAGTTTTACAACTTTGCTGCACTGGTATAGCGCTCAAGACGACATTACTGTAGGCACGGATATTGCTAACCGCAACCAAGCGGAGACTCGGCAACTGATTGGATTTTTTGTCAACCAATTGGTATTGCGTACTAATTTATCTGGGAATCCCACATTTGATGAGTTACTGCACCGCGTGCGCGATCGCACCTTGGCAGCTTACGCACATCAGGATCTGCCTTTCGACAAGTTGGTGGAGGTTTTGAACCCTGAACGGACTTTAAGCCGTACACCCTTGTTTCAAGTCAAGCTGGTGCTGCAAGCACCGCTACCGCCTTTGGCGCTTTCGGGTGTGAGTGCGACCGTCTGCGAGGTGGACAGCCAAACCGCCAAGTATGACTTGCTGCTAAATCTGACGGACAGCGAGATCGGTTTGACGGGGTGGATGGAGTACAGCACGGATTTGTTCGCAACTGCTAGCATCGCGCGGATGCTGTCGCTTTTTGAAACGCTTTTGAATGCGATCGCGGTTCAATCAGAGGTGAAGCTGAGCGTTCTCAAAGAACTGCTAAATACTGCTGACAAAGAGTGGCAAATTGCTAAAGAACAAGAACTTAAAGAAGCTCGCCTTCTCAAGTTTAAAAATGTTAAACGCAAAGCAATTGAACAATTAGCATGATGAAAACTTTTGCATCAGATAAATTTAAGAGTCAACTGCCCCCGCTGCGATCGCGCCGAACTATTAGCGCGTCTTCCGAAGAGTTGGTAGAGCGTCAGTTTCTTAAGTCAGACCAATTGCTGCCTCTAGTCATCAGCCCCACTTTAGAGGAAGTAAATCTTGTAGGTTGGGCGACGCAAAATCGGGATTTTATAGCAACAGAGTTAAAGAAATGGGGAGGTTTACTTTTTCGGAATTTTAAAGTCAGCGATGCAACCCAGTTTGAGCAATTTATTGCGGCTGTTTCCGGGGAATTGTTGGAGTATCGAGAACGTTCTTCGCCCCGCAGTCGCGTCAAGGGCAATATTTATACTTCCACTGATTATCCGGCGGAGCAAAGTATTTTCCTGCACAATGAGAATTCATACCAACACGCATGGCCGATGAAAATTTTCTTTTTCTGCCTGAAAAGTGCGACGGCAGGAGGAGAAACGCCACTGGCTGATGTCAGGAAAGTATTGCAACGCATTGACCCTAAAATTCGCGATATCTTCGCACAAAAACAGGTGATGTATGTCCGCAATTTTGGCAGTGGCTTGGGGCTGCATTGGCATGATGTTTTTCAAACAACTGATAAATTAAAGGTAGAAGAGTATTGTCAAACTCGTGACATTGAGGTAGAATGGAAAGATGGCAATTGCTTGAGGACTAGACAAGTTCGCCACGCTATTCTCAAGCACCCTAAAACAGGTGAAAAAGTTTGGTTTAATCACGCTGCTTTTTTTCACATATCAACTTTAGATTCAGCGCTCCGCGATTCTTTGCTGGCAGACTTTAAAGAATCGGATTTTCCTAACAATACTTATTACGGAGATGGTACTCCTATTGAGCTTTCTGTTTTAGATGAAGTGCGCGAAGCATATCGGCAGGAAACTGTGACTTTTCCCTGGCAGGAAGGGGATATTTTAATGCTGGATAATATGTTAGTCGCTCACGGGCGATCGCCTTTTGTTGGTTCTCGCAAAATTGCGGTAGGAATGTCTGAAACTTACAGCTATAGTCCGACAGTCCGACAGGGGTTGAAACCCCTGCCTCATAGCTAAAGTCGGTTAAAACCGACTAAAAGATAGCTATACCCTTTGTCTTTCGGCGGTTAAAACCGCAACTACACAAACAAAGTCAGCCTACGCTGACTAAAGAATAATATCAGGTTCGGTTCAATAGATATAATTCCTGTAGGGGCGGGTTCACTAATAATAATTGCCGAAAACCGACAATCTCATAAACCCGCCCGGCCGGTTCTTATAAGCAATTAATCGAACTTGATATAAAGGGGGTATTGAAGCCGGATTTAGTAGAAAATTCAAGGTTCAGCGTACATAACTATTGATTGAAATACTTAGGTGCAGAGGTGCAGATATGCAAAAAGAAATTATTACAGGGTTTCGACTTTCACCGCAACAAAAACATCTATGGTTGTTGCAACAAGTTGAGTCTAAGTTGCCTTGTCGCGCTCAGTGCGCTGTGGAAATTCAGGGAAATCTTAACAGGGAAATTTTCGAGGCCGCTTTGGAGAATGTGTGGCATCGCCATGAGATATTGCGGACTACTTTTCGCTGCTTGCCGGGAATGGATCTTCCTTTGCAAGTAATAAGCGATCGCACCATTCCATCAATTTCTCAATATTCTTTGAGCGAGCTAAGTCCGCCAGAACAAGAGGCTAAAATTGAGGAGATTTTTGAGGAGATAAGTCAACAGCCTTTTGATGAGGAAGGGCAGCTATTGCAGATAGTTTTAATTGAACTTTCCTGTGAAAAATACCAGCTAATTGTTAGTTTGTCGGCTCTCGGGGCGGATACGTTAACGCTAGATAACTTGGTGCGTAAAATTAGCGAAGCCTACGCTGCTATTGGGCAGAAAAATAGCTTATTTGAGGCAGAGATTCAATATGCTGATATCTCGGAAATTTTCAATAATTTAATTGAGTCTGAGGATACAAAAGCCGGAAAAGATTATTGGCATAAGTTGGAGATTTCTGACCTGTTTGCCGGTCAGCTAGTAGGAGAAAAAGAGTTAGATCGAAAAAGCGGATTTACGCCAAAAAAACTCGCGGTTAAAATTCCGCAGGACTTGACAGCAAAAATTGAAGCGATCGCTCAAAACTCTGATACTTCTGTTCCTACATTCTTGCTAACTTGCTGGCAGATTCTCCTCAGTCGGCTGACAGGAGTATCAAACGCGATCGTCGGCACTTATTGCGACGGTCGAACCTATGAAGGTTTAGAGTCATCCTTGGGGCTATTCGCCAAATATTTACCCCTAACTTGCCAGCCGTCAGATAGCTTAGAATTTAGCGAATTTTTACAGCAGGTTAGCGAATTAATTGGCACTAATTATGAATGGCAGGAGTATTTTACGCCCGAACAAATTACAGCCGCAACTGGCAAGGGCGCGACTGACTCTTTCATTCCGTTTTGTTTCGAGCTTGAGCCACCGCTGCCCAAGTATTCGGCTGGTGGTTTATCCTGGTCAATTGCTAAGCGTTCCGCCTATATTAGTAGATTCAAAGTAAAACTTTCTTGCCTTTGTCAAGATGATGCTTTGATTTGCGAGTTTCACTATGATGCTAACTTATTCCAAGTAGCAGATATCGGCAACTTGGCGGAGCAATTTCAAACTTTGTTAGCAAGCGCTGCCAATAATCCGAAGGCGACAATTAGCGAGTTAGCGATTTTGAGCGATCGCGATCGCCAACAACTGCTAGTTGAGTTTAACCATACAAAAACGGCTGGCACAATTGATAAATGCGTTCACCAGTTATTTGAAGAACAAGTAAAACGGACACCCGATCGCATCGCCGCTGTGTTTGAAAGCCAGCAACTAACTTACGCTGAACTCAACGCGCAGGCAAATCAACTAGCCCGTTACCTACAGCAACAGGGAGTAGGCCCAGAGGTGCTGGTGGGGATTTGCGTAGCGCGATCGCTTTCAATGCTTGTCGGAGTTTTGGGCATTCTCAAAGCCGGCGGCGCTTACGTTCCCATTGATTCAACCATACCGCGCGATCGCCAAGCCTTCATTCTCACAGATAGTCAGGTGCCGATACTGTTGACTCAGCAGCACTTAGTCGCCGACTTGCCAACCAGCGGAATTCAAGTAATTTGCCTGGATGCGGATTGGGAAATCATCGCCTCTGAACCTGCAGAAAATCCAACCTGTGAAGCTAATTCTCACAATCTGGCCTACGCTATCTATACTTCCGGCTCAACTGGAAAGCCCAAGGGAACGTTAATTCTGCACCAAGGACTCACAAACTATCTCACTTGGTGTACGCAAGCCTATGCAGTCGAGGCAGGAACGGGGACGCTAGTTCACTCGCCGCTGGGATTTGACCTAACTGTTACCAGCTTGTTTTCACCGTTGCTAGTGGGGAGTCGAGTAGAACTGCTACCGGAAAACCAAGGCATAGAGACGCTTTGCACTGCCTTGCGCCGCAGTTCTAACTTAAGTTTAGTCAAAATTACCCCCGCGCACTTGGAGTTACTGGCCCAGCAAATACCGCCCCAAGCCGCCGCCGGTTTGACCCGCGCTTTCATTATCGGTGGCGAAAATCTGCTGGCTAGCAGCGTCGCTTTTTGGCAGGAAAATGCTCCCGATACGTTGCTGGTGAACGAATACGGGCCAACGGAAACGGTAGTTGGCTGCTGCGTTTATCGGGTTCCAGGCGGCGAAAAGCTTTCAGGGTCAATTCCGATCGGTCGCCCGATCGCGAATACTCAGCTTTACGTGCTCGATCGGCACTTGCAACCAGTACCCATCGGTGTTGCGGGCGAACTGCATATCGGCGGTTTAGGAGTGGCAAGAGGCTATCTGAACAGACCGGATCTCACTGCTGAAAAGTTTATCGCGAATCCGTTCAGCGATGAGCCTGGAAGCAGACTGTACAAAACGGGCGATCGCGCGCGCTATCGGCCAGATGGCACTCTGGAATTCCTCGGCCGCCTAGACGATCAGGTGAAAATTCGCGGCTACCGGATCGAACTAGGGGAAATTGAAGCGGTTCTCCTAGAGCACCGAGGGGTGCAGGAGGCTGTAGTTTTGGTTCAAGAAGATGGTAGCGATCGCCGTTTAGCGGCGTACATCGTTTTAAACCAGGAGTCACCGGCTGCGATCGGCGAATTAAGTGAATTTTTGAAAGAAAAATTGCCGGAATACATGATCCCGTCAGTTGTCCTGACAGTACCCCTGCTACCGCTGACTGCTAACGGTAAGGTCGATCGGCGATCGCTTTTAGCAATGGAAGCCGTCTCGCTGCGATCGGAAGTTGCGCTGGTTTTGCCTAGTAACTCTGTCGAAAGCGCGATCGCCAATGTTTGGCAAGAGGTGCTGCAAATAGAAAGGGTAAGCATTCACGACAACTTTTTTGATATTGGCGGTCATTCATTACTGCTTGCAGAAGTTCACCGTCAACTCCGGGAAATTTTGAATAAGGCAGATTTATCACTGATTGAACTATTGGAATATCCAACAATATACTCCCTAGCAAAACATTTAAGTGAGGAGCAAGAGCCAGAACTTGAATTTCAGTCTGTTCGCGACCGAGTTGACAAGCAAAAATCGGTTGCCAATCGGCAAAAACAACTCCGAATGCAGACGTGACGCAAAGAAACCGGGTTTCTTAGAAAATTCCCTGATATCAATTCCGGTTATATCGGAATGATTAAACCACAGAGGGCACAGAGGACACAGAGAAAGAGAAGAGAGAGAGGCATAATTCCGATGTCAACGGATTTGATATGACTCTCAACTAGATATCTACAAAGAAACCTGGTTTCCCCTCGGAAGTGCCTCAGTCCTCTCTCTCAATCCCTCTTCCTGCTTTCTTCGTCATAAAGCCCAACTACCAACTTGAGGATGACATGATTAAAACTGATGACGAAAATCTAATTCTCGCAACATCAACAGAGTCAGTAGATGACTTAAACTCTCAATTCTACGGCAGATTTCCTTATCCTTGGCGGCCTTTAAAGCTCGATCGGCTCTCCGATCCAGATTTTGAAACCATCATGCTCAATCAAGACCTCGGTAACTGGCAGCACAACACTCTTCCTAACCAGCCGAAAATTTGGGTGGCGGGATGCGGAACTAACCAAGCAGTTTTTACCGCATTGAAATTTCCCAATGCTACTGTATTAGGCTCAGACTTGTCAGCTCAATCGCTAGAAATAACCTCTCAGACTGCTGAAGAGCTAGGAATCTCTAACTTGCAGCTCAAACAAGAAAGCCTCAATCAAATTACTTACAAAGAGCAGTTTGACTATATAATCTGTACGGGGGTTATCCACCACAACGCCCATCCTCAAGAAACTTTAGCTAAATTAGTCACTGCTCTGAAACCGCAGGGAATTATGGAATTAATGGTTTACAATCGGTTCCATAGAATCATCACCTCTAGCTTTCAAAAAGCTGTGAGAATTTTTAGCAAAAGCACAGATTCATTGGGGGATTTTGAGTCAGAACTAGCACTGGCGCTTAAGTTGGTCAATGGGGGATTTTCTACAAAAAGTTTAATGACGAGTTTCTTAAATGAATACAAAGATGGCTCGGAATCTAAGTTAGCAGATACTTTAATTCAACCTGTCGAACACAGCTATACAGTTGAATCTTTATCTGAGTTAACAAACGAATGTGGCTTAGAGTTAGTATCACCTCGTATTAATATATTTGATATGGCGAATGATACCTTTTCTTGGAATACGGAATTTAGCGAACCTGACTTGCAAGAACGCTACGATTCTCTGCCCGATTTATCTCGCTGGCAATTGTCAAACCTTTTGCAGCTTGAAAGATCCCCGATGCTGTGGTTCTACGTCCAGCGGAAAGACTGCGATCGCCCTATAAAATCGGAACAGCAGATATGTGAAGAGTTTCTCGACACCAAGTTTCAAAAAAACAGTACCACGCAGCAAAGTTATCTGATGGGAAGTAATGGCAAATATAAACTTGCGCCTAATTCCCATTTTCCAAAATCTACCTTAGATACTGCTGTCAAAAAAATGCTCGATTCCTTCGACAGCAAAGTTTCCATGCGGGACAACTTTCAGCGGCAAGGCATAAAGACTGAGTTTCAGAAAGTTAATAAACTTCGGCTTAAACTTACTACGTCAGCCTTCCCTTATTTGAAGGCAATTCAGGCAGTATAAAAGGGGAAAGGTTAATGAGTAATTCAGAAACAGACAAGTCTATAGAAGGAATTGCGATTGTCGGCATGGCCGGTCGCTTTCCTCAAGCCAAAAATCTGGATAAATTTTGGCAGAATCTGCGAGAAGGAGTGGAGTCAATCTCTGTTCTTAGTGAAGCACAATTGCTTTCTTCAGGAATTGACCCTACTATGTTTCATAGTGCCAATCACGTCAAAGCTGGCGCTATATTAGAAGACATGGATTTATTCGATGCTTCATTCTTCGGCTTTAATCCCAGAGAAGCAGCGATTACAGATCCCCAACACCGCTTATTTTTGGAGGAGGCGTGGTCAGCCCTGGAAAATGCCGGCTATGATTCAGAAAGATACCGAGGTCAGATTGGGGTTTACGCGGGTGTAGGTTGGAACAGCTATTTGTTGTTCAATTTAGCTTCAAACCGGGGTTTTCTAGGCACTGTTATTGATTATCAAACTCTGATTGGAAACGAGAAAGATCATTTAGCTCCGCGCACTTCTTATAAGTTAAATTTAAGAGGTCCGAGCATTAGCGTGCAAACGAATTGTTCGACATCATTAGTGGCCGTTCACTTAGCTTGCCAAAGTTTGTTAAGTTACCAATGCGATATGGCTTTAGCCGGAGGCGTGACGGTAAATGCCTTGCAAAAAGCTGGCTATTTGTATCAAGAAGGAGGGGTTTTATCTCCTAACGGTCAATGCCGTGCTTTTGATGCTGGTGCGAAAGGCACTGTACCGGGGGGCGGCTTAGGAATTGTAGTTTTGAAGCGGTTAGAAGAGGCGATCGCCGATGGCGATTGCATTCACGCTGTGATCAAAAGTTCGGCTATAAATAACGACGGTTCTGGGAAAGTTGGTTACACAGCGCCCAGCTTGGAGGGGCAAGCAAAGGCGATCGCGGAAGCCTTTGCCATCGCCGACATCGAGCCGGAAACAGTGACTTATGTAGAAACTCACGGAACTGCAACGGCTTTGGGCGATCCGATCGAATTTAAGGCCTTGACAAAAGCGTTTCGCGCTAGCACTCAGACAAAAACAGCGATCGCGCCGCCTGCACATTGTGCGATCGGTTCAGTCAAGACCAATATCGGGCATCTTGATGTCGCTTCTGGGATCGCAGGCTTGCTCAAAACTGTTCTGGCTCTCAAACACAAGCTGATACCGCCCAGCTTGCACTTCCAGCAGCCGAACCCGGAAATTGATTTGGCCAACAGCCCTTTCTACGTCAATACCGCTTTGTCGGAATGGCCCGCAAACGGCACTCCGCGTCGCGCGGGAGTCAGTTCTTTTGGTCTTGGCGGTACTAACGCCCACGCGATTTTGGAAGAAGCCCCAACAGTCGAAATTTCAGGGCCTTCTCGCCCTTGGCAGTTGTTGGTACTGTCTGCCAAAACGGAATCGGCACTGGATGCGGCTACAGTAAATTTGAGCGATCGCCTCAAGCAAAATCCCGATCTCAATCTCGCGGATGCTGCTTACACCCTGCAAGTTGGCCGGCGAGTTTTTGACCACCGACGGGCGGTTGTTTGCAAAGACATTCAAGATGCTGCGATCGCGCTTTCCGATCCGAAACGAGTTCTCACTTTGTACCGCGAGGCCGGCGATCGCACTGTCGCCTTTATGTTTCCGGGCCTGGGAACTCATTACCCCAACATGGCCCGCGAACTTTACGAAGTGGAGCCGGTATTTCGAGAACAACTCGATCGCTGCTGCCAACTTTTCCAACCTTACCTCGATCTCGATTTGCGATCGGTGCTGTATCCCAGTCAGCCTGAGACAAATGCAGCTTCCAAATCCGGCCTCGACCTGCGAAAAATGCTCGGTCGCTGCCAAGAACAGCCCGATCCTGCTGCTGAAAAACTAAATCAAACCTTTCTCACTCAGCCGGCTATTTTCGCGATCGAGTACGCTTTGGCTCAATTATCGATCTCCTGGGGAATTCGCCCTGGGGCGGCGATCGGCTACAGCATCGGCGAATATGTGGCCGCGTGTCTGGCGGGGGTGTTTTCTCTGGAAGATGCGATCGCTCTCGTTGCCAAAAGAGCGTTGATGATTCAAAGTTTGCCGGCTGGGAAAATGCTTGCTGTTCCGCTTTCAGAAGCGGAAGTGCGACCGCTTTTAGGAAAAGGTCTTTCTTTGTCAGCAGTTAACGGGCCGTACCTGTGCGCGATCGCGGGTGTTCCTGATGCTGTGGATAAATTGGAACGCCAGTTAACTGAAAGCGGTTTGGCTTGTCGGCCGATTCCAACTTCTCACGCCTTTCATTCTCAGATGATGGATGCGATCGCGCTACCATTTATCGAATTAGTTAAAACCTTCAATCTTCAGCCGCCCAAAATTCCCTATTTATCAAACGTTACGGGCACTTGGATTACCGCTAGTCAAGCCACCGATCCGAGTTATTGGGCTAAGCATTTATGCCAGCCGGTGCTATTTGCAAATGGCGTGCAAGAGTTGTGGAAAAAACAGAATTTAATTCTGTTAGAAGTTGGTCCCGGACAAACGTTGAGCAGCTTGGCCGTGCAGTGCAAGCCGAGCGATTTAACCGTAGATTGGACTGTGCTGCCAACGCTGCGAAATTCCTGCGATCGGCAATCCGATGTAGCATTTTTGCTCAATACACTAGGTCAACTTTGGCTAGCGGGAGTACAGATAAATTGGCAAGGTTTTTACGCTGATGAACATCGGCATCGAGTCCCTTTACCCACCTATCCATTTGAGCGACAGCGTTACTGGATTGAGCCACAGAAACAAGTATTAACTTCTTCGGAAAAAGGAACCGAACAGCAACAGGAAAATTCCAAAATTGTAGAGTCAAAGATTCATAACTTTGCTCGACCAAACCTGCGAAATGCCTACATTTCTCCCAGTAATGAAATCGAGCAGACAATTGCCGATATCTACCAAGAACTGTTAGGAATTGGGCAAGTCGGCATCCATGACAACTTTTTTGAAATGGGAGGAAATTCTCTAATCGGTATTCAGTTACTTTCCCAGATTCGCAAATTATTTCAAATTGAACTGTCTCTCCGCTACCTATTTGCAGCACCCACTGTTGCTGAATTTGCATTAGCGATCGAGGAAGCAATTGTAGCAGAGTTAGAAGAATTAACCGAAGAGGAAGCTAAAAAGCTTGTCTTAGTTGGAGAAAGGTAAACTTCATCTGAAATTGCAAAGGATAAAGCATCAATTATGAACATTCAAGTAGTCGGTGTTGTGGGAGCAGGGGTTATGGGAATTGGGGTTTCGCAAAACCTCGCCCAAACTGGTTATCAGGTAATTCTTGTAGATATTTCGGAAGCGATTCTAGAAAATGCCGAGCAGGAAATCAAAAAGAATATCCGGTTTCACACTCTTTTCAACAAAGAAAAAAAGGTTGGCAGTCCAGACGATATCTTAAAAAAAATTACATTTTCCACTAATTACAAGTTGCTAGACAGTGCAGACTTTGTGGTTGAAAATGTCACCGAAAAATGGGATATTAAAAAGGAGGTGTACGCGCAGCTAGATGCCATTTGCCCAGAGAGAACTGTTTTTGCAGCTAATACATCTGCCATTCCCATTACCCGCATTGCTTCAGCGACCAAGCGAGCTAAAAATGTGATTGGGATGCACTTTATGAACCCAGTACCCATGAAGTCAATGGTAGAAGTGATTCGCGGGTATCACACCTCTGACGCAACAATTGAGATAGCCAAAAGTTTTTTAGCCCAAATGGGCAAAGAATGTATTATTGTCAACGATTCACCGGGATTTGTTTCTAACCGCGTGTTGATGTTGACAATTAATGAAGCGATTTTCTTATTGCAAGAGCGAGTAGCTTCAGCGTCTGACGTGGATAAAATTTTCAAAACCTGCTTTGGTCACAAAATGGGGCCGCTAGAAACGGCAGATTTGATCGGACTAGATACGATTCTACTGTCTATCGAAGTTTTGTATGAAAGCTTCAAAGATAGCAAATATAGGCCGTGTCCTCTGTTAAAGCAGATGGTAGAGGCGGGGTTATACGGTCAGAAAAGCAAACAAGGTTTCTACGTTTATCAGTGAGTTATTTAAGATGAAAGAAAATCGAGAAAAAATCAAAGCATTCTTGGCGCGCGTTGTCGGCGATTACGATTTGCAGGACAATGAAGATATTTTTGGTCTGGGCTTTGTCAATTCAATGTTTGCAATGCAACTGGTTTTATTTGTGGAGCAAGAGTTTAAAGTTTCCATTGAAAATGAAGATTTGGAAATTGATAATTTCAATACCATAAATGCTCTGGTTAATCTAGTCGAACGCAAAACTGCTGTACTTACAAGCAATTGAGTTAAGGAATGCAATGAAACTCGAATTAACCGCCAAACAAAAAGATGCTCAATCAGAATTCAGAGCTTTTGTAAATGAGGAAATAATACCTTATGCTAGCCAGTGCGATCGCGAAGAGCATACCCCCCCACAACTCATTAAAAAGCTAGCTCTGCGAGGCTTTTTGGGTGCTTCAATACCCGAAAAAAACGGCGGTAGCGGTATGGATGCGATCGCCTATGGCCTGCTTAACGAAGAAATTGGGCGGGGGTGTTCTTCATTGCGGAGTTTGCTAACAGTTCACAGTATGGTTGCTCACGTTCTTTGCAAGTGGGGAAGTCAATATCAAAAAGAACATTGGATTCCCAAGCTAGCATCAGGTGAAGCGATCGCAGCTTTTGCACTGAGCGAACCTAACGCCGGTAGCGACGCTAAAAGTGTAGAAACAACTGCAACTCCGGCAGGCAATTTCTACATATTAAATGGCAAAAAGAAATGGATTACTTACGGACAAATTGCGGATTTATTCTTAGTTTTCACCCAGTGTGAAGGAAAATCCACTGCTTTTTTGGTTGAAAAAAATAGACCGGGACTCTCAATAAAACCCATTGTGGGAATCTTGGGAACGAGAGCTTCTATGCTAGCAGAACTTCACCTAGATGACTGCAAAATTCCCCAGGAAAATCTCGTTTGCCGGCATGGTTTTGGCTTCTCTCATGTCGCTTCCTCGGCCCTAGATCGCGGCAGGTACAGCGTAGCGTGGGGCTGCGTAGGCATCGGTCAAGCTTGCTTAGAAGCTTGCCTTCAGTACACCAGTCAACGCCAGCAATTTGGCGTTTATCTGAAAGAACACCAGATAATTAGACAAATGATTTCCGATGCAATCGTTAACGTGAAAGCAGCTAGATTGCTATGCTATCAAGCCGGCTATCTCCAAGAAATTGGCGATCCGCGATCTATTTCAGAAACCTCAATTGCTAAATACTTTGCATCCACAATGGCAGTTAAAGTAGCAAGCGATGCCGTACAGATTCACGGGGGTAACGGTTGCAGTAGCGACTACCCTGTGGAACGGTATTTCCGAGACGCAAAAATCATGGAAATTATTGAAGGCAGTACCCAAATTCAACAAATTACCATCGCCGAATCTGGTTATCAAGAGTACGGAGTATTACCGGAACGCAACGTTACGCAGCAAAATTTAGTGGCAAGAATATAAAGCTATGGTCAACCTAACATCCGAACGAATAGAGAGCCAAGAACAAGATCAAAAAACTATCAAATGTGTAGTTTGGGATCTGGATAATACCCTGTGGAATGGTATACTCTTAGAAAATGACCAAATTTCCCTGCACAGCCATGCAATCAGCATCATCACTACCTTAGACAGTCGAGGCATTTTACAATCTATTGCTAGCAAGAATGAACGCAGTTTAGCAATGGCAAAACTCCGAGAGATGGGATTGGACGAGTATTTTTTGTATCCCCAAATCAACTGGAATTCAAAGGCGGCTTCAATTAAGGAAATCGCTAAATCGCTCAATATCGGTCTCGACGCGATCGCCTTTATTGACGACGGGCAATTTGAGCTAGAAGAAGTCAACTTTTCCCTACCAGAAGTGTTGTGTATTGATGCAGTAAAGCTAGACGAAGTGCTAGATATGCCGGAAATGAATCCCCGTTTTATTACAGAAGATTCACAACTGAGAAGGCTAATGTATATCAACGATATAGAACGCCAAAATGCCGAGAAAGAATTTGTCGGAGCTCAAGAAGAGTTTTTAGCCACACTCAACATGACTTTGACTATTTCCTATGCAAAAGAAGAGGATTTGCAGCGAGCCGAAGAATTAACAGTACGGACAAATCAACTGAATGCAACTGGTTACACCTACTCCTACAGCGAACTCAATCAATTTCGGCTCTCCAACCAGCACAAACTGCTAATTGCAGGTTTGGATGACAAGTATGGAAGTTATGGAAAAATCGGGTTAGCACTTGTGGAATGCGATGAGTGTGTATGGACGCTAAAACTATTGCTAATGTCTTGTCGCGTGATGTCCAGAGGTGTAGGCGCAGTCTTGCTTAATTATATTACGAGCCTTGCTAAAGATCGAAACGTGCGCTTGTTGGCTGACTTTGTTTCAACTGAGAGAAATCGCATGATGTATATCACTTATAAGTTTGCGGGTTTTAAGGAAATTGAAAAGAGAGGCGATTTGGTGATTCTGGAAAATAATTTTATGCGGATTCAACCCCCGCCTGACTATATGAAAGTACAGGTAATTGACTGAAAAACAACATTTTTGATCGGAACTTTTTTTTCATATAACCATCACTAGAAAACGGCATCATGAATAGTAAAAAAGACGAAATTTTGCAGCGACAGTCTCAGCTTTCACCAGCAAAACAAGCCCTTCTCCAACAGCGGTTGAGCGGTAAATTTAAAATAGAAACCCACTCATTGCAAAGTATTCCTCGCCGTTCCAACGCCGGCCCAGCACCCGTGTCGTTTGCCCAGCAGCGGCTGTGGTTTCTTCACCAGTTAGATCCCGAGAGCGTTTGTTACAACATACCCGTATCTGTGCGCCTCACAGGTGCGATCGATGCAGCCGCGCTCGAGCAAACCTTCAACGAGATCGTGCGCCGTCACGAAATCCTGCGTACTACTTTCAAAATAGTGGACGGGCAACCTGTTCAAGACATCGCCCCAGCGCTAGCAATGAAGCTACCTGTAGTGAACCTGCGACAGTTGCCAGAAACTGCGCGCGATCGCGAAGTTCAGCGCTTAGTAACTGAGGAGTGCCAACAGCTTTTCGACTTAGCTAGTGGCCCCTTACTGCGATCGAAGCTGTTACAATTAGACGAGCAAGAACATCTGCTGCTGTTCGTCATTCATCACATTATTTCTGATGGTTGGTCTGCCGGAGTATTGATTCGAGAAATTGCAGCCCTTTACAGTGCTTTTTCTCAAAATCAACCTTCCCCACTGCCAGAACTTCCCATCCAATATGCTGATTTTGCAATTTGGCAGCGACAGTGGTTGCAAGGGGACATTTTAGAAAAACAACTAGCTTACTGGAAGCAGCAATTAGGTAGCACTCCCCCCATCTTAGAATTACCCACAGATCGACCGCGCTCAGCTACCCAAACAACACGCAGTGCCAAACAACTCTTAGCACTATCACCAGCTTTAACTGAGGCACTTAAAACACTCTCCCAGCAAGAAGGTGTCACGCTGTTTATGACTTTGTTAGCGGCTTTTAAAGCTCTGCTTTTCCGCTATAAAGGTCAAGAAGATATTGTAGTAGGCTCGCCCATTGCTAATCGGAATCGAGCTGAAACAGAAGGGTTAATTGGATTTTTAGTTAATACGCTGGTTTTGCGGACTAACTTATCAGGTAATCCGACTTTTCGGGAAATTTTGCAGCGGGTGCGAGAGTTGTGTTTAGGCGCTTACGCCCACCAAGATTTGCCATTTGAAAAGCTAGTGCAAGAAATGCAGCCAGAACGGAATCTCGGTCATCCTCTCTTATTTCCAGTCTGGTTTGTTCTCCAAAATTCACCCGTTCCAGCCCTAAAACTTCCGGGCGTGACTTTGACTCTCTCAGAACTCGATATTGGGGAAGCACGCAACGATTTAAAGCTGGATTTAACGGAAACACCGGAGGGAATTAAAGGATTTTTTGAATACAAAACAGACTTGTTTGAAGCAGCGACGATCGCGCGAATGGCAGAGCTCTTTCAACTTCTACTCAATCGAGTTGTTGAACAGCAAGACATTCAGTTGGATGCACTAGCAGAAACATTGGCGATCGCCGAAAAACAACAGCAGTTGTCTAAAGAAAAAGAGTTTCAGGAAGCACGCCGCCAAAAGCTCGGCAATATCCAGCGCAAGGTAGTTACAAACACTATTCAAGAAATCAGTTAAACAGCAAACATATGAGCAATATAGAGTCAAAACTAACAAATAGCAACCAGCTAACAACTATTAGACGGAAAGCAGTCAAGCTATCGGATGCCAAGCTAGTCAAAACTGATTTACTTCAAGCAGAACAGCCACTGCCTTTAGTAGTTCAACCCGCCGTAGAAGGTATAAAATTAGTCGATTGGGCTGCCAAGAATCGAGAACAAATCGAGAAATGGCTGTGTCAAAACGGCGGTATTTTGTTTCGTAACTTCGACATCAGAGAAATAACCGAATTTGAGCAGTTAGTCAGGGCAATTTCTGTCGACTTACTAGACTATTCCTATCGTTCAACGCCACGCAGTCAAGTAAGTGGCAAAATCTATACCTCAACTGAATATCCAGCAGATCAATCTATTCCTTTGCACAACGAAATGGCTTACTCTCGCAGTTGGCCGATGAAGATAGGATTTTTCAGCGTTAAGTCAGCAGAAACAGGTGGAGAAACGCCTATTGCCGACAGCAGGAAAATTTTTCAGCGCCTCAATCCAAAAATCAAAGAAAAGTTCATACAAAAGCAGGTTATGTATGTCCGAAACTATGACACTCAACTCGACTTAACATGGCAAAATGTTTTTCAGACAGACAACAAATTAGAAGTAGAGAATTATTGCCGAAAAGCTGGCATTGAATTTGAGTGGAAAGATAACAATTATTTGAGAACTCGCCAAGTCTGTCAAGCTGTTGCTACACATCCTAAAACAGGTGAAAAAGTGTGGTTCAATCAAGCTCATTTATTCCACGTATCGAGTTTAGAACAGGAGACAAGTCAAATACTGCTTTCAGCCCTTCCAGAGGAATATTTGCCGCGCAATGCGTATTACGGTGATGGGTCTGAGATTGAAAAGTCTGTGTTAGATGAAATTCGGGAATTGTATCAGCAGGAAGCAGTTATCTTTCCTTGGCAAGAGGGAGATGTATTAATGCTAGATAATATGCTGACTGCCCACGGGCGGATGCCCTTTTCCGGCTTGCGGAAGGTTGTAGTTGGCATGGCAGAACCTTTTATAAATCAATAAAATAAAACCCGATCGATGGAGTAAAAAATATGCAAGAACAGTCTTTAGAAGGATTTCGGATTTCACCTCAGCAGAAGCGCCTTTGGATGTTGCAACAATCTGCATCCAACCAACCTTATCGCGCTACTTTCGCTGTTAAAATTGCAGGTAATCTAAATCTAAAAGTATTAGAAACAGCTTTGCAAAACCTGGTCAGTAACTATGAAATTCTTCGCACGAATTTTCAATGTTTACAGGGAATGGCGCTGCCGCTGCAAATCATTAACGATCGCAGTGGGCCGGCGATGGTTTACCACAACTTAAGCGGTAGAGATTCTGAAGCACAAGCAGCTCAAATTGAGACACTTTTTGCTGAAGTGAGTAATCGCGTTTTTGACTTAGAATGCGGTCATGTTTTAGATATTTGTCTGGTTGTTATTTCCCAAGATTTGCACCTCTTGCTGGTTGGGATGCCTGCTTTGGTTGCAGATCGGGTTACTGTCAAGAATTTTGTGCATGAAATTAGCCGTTTTTATGCCTCCAATTTGCAGGACAAAGAATTATCTGACCAACCCTTGCAGTATGCAGATATTGCCGAATGGCAAAATGAACTTTTTGAAGGGGCAGATGCAGAAATAGGTAAAGAGTATTGGCGCAAAAATAATATTTTAAATTTGGTAGATTTATCATTACCAAGGGAGAAAAAAAATGAGGTAAAGGTAGAATTTAAACCAAATTTTGTTGCAGTCAAACTCGACACTCAAGTTGTAGCTAAAATTGAAAATGTCGCTCAAAAATATAACTCTTCAACTTCTGTATTTATTCTGACTTGCTGGCTAGTTCTACTGTGGCGGCTCACTGGCAACTCAGATATTGTTGTTGGCACATATTGCGACGGCAGGAGTTATGAACAGTTGGAGTCAGCTTTAGGTCTGTTTGCCAAATACTTACCTGTTTACAATCATTTTGAAGAACAACTTAAATTCTCTGAGAACCTGAAGCAGGTTAGCGAGTCGGTACGCAAAGCTTTCAAATGGCAAGAGTCTTTTACTTGGGAACAAGTAACAGAATTAACCGAGAAAAATCGGGGATGCTTCTTTCCAGTTTGTTTTGATTTTGAGGAACAGCAGGCAGATTTTTCTGAGGCAAACTTATCTTTTTCTATTGACAAGCGGTACATTTGTTTGGAGCCGTTCAAAGTTAAACTGTCTTGCCTTCACCAAAATGACTCGCTAACCGCAGAGTTCCACTACGATTCAAACTTGTTTCAGAGCGAGGATATCTCGCGCTTGGCAGGACAATTTCAGACTTTATTAGCAAGCACGGTTAGCGAACCAGAAACTGCCATTAGCGAGTTAGAAATTTTGAGCGATCGCGATCGCCACCAACTTCTAGTCGAGTTTAACAAATCCCCAATCCCCAATCCTAAATTTCCAGATGACTCGTGCATCCACCAATTATTTGAAAAACAGGCAGAACAAACACCCGATCGCATTGCGATTGTCTTTGAGAATCAGCAACTAACCTACGGAGAGTTAAACAAAAAAGCTAATGGTTTAGCCCATTACCTGCAAAAGCTGGGCGTAGGGCCAGAAGTTGTGGTAGCGCTGTACACCGATCGATCCCTAGATGCGATCGTCGGCTTGCTGGCCATCCTCAAAGCCGGTGGCGCGTACCTACCCCTAGACCCGGCCTTACCAGCCGCCAGCTTAGCTTTCCGGTGGCAAGATGCGCGATCGCCAGTTTTGCTGACCCAAACGCACCTGGCGGCAAACCTAAGCGATCGCCCGCCGCAAGTAATCTGTCTTGACGGAGACTGGGATGCGATCGCCAAGCTTCCCGATCGAAATCCCAACAGCGAGGTAACAACCAAAAACTTAGTATATGTGCTGTTCACCTCCGGTTCCACCGGCAAACCCAAAGGCGTAGCCGTCGAACACCGACAACTTCTCAACTACCTCAACGGCATTTGGGAAAAACTAGAACTGCCAACGGGCGCTAATTTCGCCACTGTTTCCACCTTGGCTGCCGACTTGGGCAACACAGCGATCTTTCCCTCTCTATGTGGCGGAGGATGCTTGCACGTAGTATCCTCCAATCGCACAACAGACCCCGCCGCCCTCGCAGAATACTTTAACCGCCATGCGATCGACTGCCTCAAAATTGTACCTTCCCACCTCGCAGCCCTTCTCGCCGCTGCCCCTCCCGAGCAAATTCTGCCCCGCCAGTGCTTAGTTCTCGGCGGTGAGGCAGCCAGTTGGGAATTGATTTCGCAGGTTCAGCAGCACGCGCCCAACTGTCGCATCCTCAATCACTACGGGCCTACAGAAGCTACCGTAGGCACAACAACCTTTACAGTTCAGAATCGACCGAGTTCCCAGACGGTTCCCCTGGGACGCGCGCTGCCCAACTGCTACACCTACGTGCTAGATCGGCAGCACCAACCCGTACCGATCGGTATACCAGGTGAGTTATACATTGGCGGGTCTGGGTTAGCGCGGGGCTATCTGAACCGACCAGCAGAACAAGCAGAGCGGTTTATTGCCAACCCCTTTGTCAGCGGAGAGCGGTTGTATAAAACTGGCGACTTAGCCTGCTACTTACCAGACGGCAATCTAGAATTCTTGGGGCGAGTTGACCACCAAGTCAAAATTCGCGGCTTCCGCATCGAATTAGGAGAAATTGAGACAGTGCTGAGTCAACATCCACAAGTGAGACAGGCGATCGTCTCACTTAGAGAGGATGAACCGGGCAACCCGCGTCTAGTCGCTTACGCGGTTCCCGATAGCGATCGCTCTGCATCCCTCGCTGCGAATGACCTGCAAAGCTTTCTGCGCCAGCGGTTGCCCGAATATATGATGCCGTCAGCCTTCGTGCTGTTGAAAAGTTTACCGCTAACAGCTAACGGCAAAATCGATCGCCGATCGCTCCCGGTTCCCGATTGTCTGCGCCCAGAACTAGCAGCCGCTTACGTCGCACCCCAGACAGAAATAGAACGCGCGATCGCGACCATCTGGCAAGAAATGCTTCACCTCGATCGCGTTGGCATCCACGACAACTTCTTCGATCTCGGCGGTCATTCATTACTTATCGTCCAACTTTACAGCAAATTGCAAGGAGTCTTTCACCGCACTATTTCAATCACCGACATTTTTAAATATCCCACCATCAACTCTCTAGCTAAATATCTCAATCAAGACCAAAATTTACAGCCTACTTTCGACGAACAAAGCCAAGACAGAGCCGATTTGCGAAGACAATTAATCAAACAACAAATGCAATCTAGAAAAAACCTGCGTTAATCTGCAATTAAAACAAAAATAATGACTAACTTAGAAGCACTTGACAATATTAATGAAATAGCCATTGTTGGCATGGCCGGCCGTTTCCCCCAAGCCGAAAATCTCGATGAATATTGGCAAAATCTGCAAAACGGCATTGAGTCCATCTCATTCTTTTCAGATGCCGAACTGCAAAATATAGACAAAAATCTGCTGAACAATCCCAATTACGTAAAAGCAACAGCCGTACTAGAAGGCATTGAATCCTTTGATGCTTCATTCTTCGGCTACTCTCCCAGAGAAGCCGAAATTATGGACCCGCAATCCCGCATTTTCTTAGAGTCTGCTTGGGAAGCTCTGGAAAATGCGGGCTACAATACTGACACTTATCAAGGTCGGATTGGTATTTACGCCGGTGCAAGTGTCAACACCTACTTACTATTCAATCTTTTTGCTAACCCTGACTTGTTAGCAACAGTCGGACTCGACCAAATTAAATTTGGCAACCATCAAGATTTGCTGACTACGCGAGCCGCGTATAAACTTAACCTCCAAGGCTCCGGCATCACCATTCAAACCGCTTGTTCTACTTCATTAGTTGCAGTTCACTTAGCTTGCCAAAGCTTGCTGTTTGGCGAATGCGATATGGTATTAGCTGGCGGTGTTTCCGTTTCTGTGCCACAGAAAGCAGGGTATTTATATCAAGAAGGGGGAATTTTATCTCCCGACGGACATTGCCGAGCTTTTGATGCTCAAGCTAGGGGAACTGTTGGCGGTAGTGGTGTGGGAATTGTAGTTTTAAAGCGATTAAAAGATGCTTTAGAAGATGGCGATCGCATTCATGCAACCATCCTCGGTTCTGCCATCAATAATGACGGCTCTTTAAAAATTGGTTACACGGCCCCTAGCGTTGAGGGTCAAGCAAAAGCGATCGCAGAAGCTCAAGCCATAGCCGGCATCGATCCTGAAACAATCAGTTACATCGAAACTCACGGCACCGGCACTGCTTTAGGCGATCCAGTGGAAATCGCCGCTCTCACGCAAGCGTTCTCACTTCGTACCAACAAAAAAGGCTTTTGCGCGATCGGTTCAGTCAAAACCAATATCGGGCATCTAGGCGCAGCAGCAGGCGTTGCCGGCTTAATTAAGACGGTTTTAGCTCTCAAACACAAGCTGATACCACCCAGCTTGCATTTCGAGCAGCCCAATCCCGAAATAGATTTCGCCAACAGCCCTTTCTACGTCAACAGTTCCCTGTCCGAGTGGAAAGCAGATCGATCGCGCCTGGCCGGCGTCAGTTCCTTCGGCATTGGTGGCACAAATGCTCACGTTATTCTCAAAGAAGCGCCAACAGTCGAAGTATCGGAAGTTTCCCGCCCTTGGCAGTTGTTGGTACTTTCTGCGAAAACAGAATCGGCACTGGATGCGGCTACAGCCAATCTCACTTTGTACCTCAAACAAGAGCCCAATGGCAACCTCGCTGATGTTGCTTATACTTTGCAAGTGGGCCGGCGCACTTTTAACCACCGCCGAATCGCTATTTGCCAGAACCTCAGCGGTGCAGTGAAAACGCTGGAAACCCTGGAACCGCAACAAGTTTTGACCCACTACCAAGAACCGTGCAACCCGGCGATCGCGTTTATGTTTCCCGGTCAAGGATCTCAGTATATCGACATGGGTCGGGAACTTTATCAAACCGAACCGATATTTCGCGAGCAAGTCGATCGGTGTTCGCAACTGCTCAAACCTCACCTCAATTTCGATTTGCGATCGCTGCTTTATCCCAGTGAAGCACAAGCAGAAACGGCTGCCGAACAGCTTAAACAAACTTATCTTGCTCAGCCGGCTTTGTTTGTCATTGAATACGCCTTGGCTCAATTGTGGATGGCGTGGGGCGTGCGGCCAGTGGCTGCGATCGGTCACAGCATCGGCGAGTATGTAGCTGCCTGTCTTGCTGGTGTCTTTCCCCTGGAAGCAGCACTGGAACTGGTAGCAATTCGAGGCCGGCTGATGCAGCAGCTACCCGCTGGTGTGATGGTCTCCATTTCGCTTCCAGAAGCCGAAGTGCGATCGCTACTCAACGAAGAACTATCTCTAGCTGCCAGCAATGCACCGTCTTCCTGCGTGGTGTCAGGTTCGTTCAGCGCTGTAAATGACCTAGAAAATCGTTTAGCAGAGCGAGGTTTAGACTATAAGCGCTTGCATACCTCTCACGCCTTTCATTCCCAAATGACCGATCCCATTTTGGAACTGTTTGCAGAGAAAGTAAAAAAAGTCAAACTGACACCGCCCCAGATTCCTTTTATTTCCAACGTCACCGGCACTTGGATCGCAGATGCAGAAGCCACCGATCCGACTTATTGGGTGAAACACCTGCGGCAAACAGTGCGCTTTAGTGATGGCATTGCCGAACTGCTGCAAGAGTCAGAGCGAATTCTGCTGGAAGTCGGGCCGGGGCGGGTTTTGAGTACCTTCGCTAAACGGCATCAGGTTCGCGATCGCGATCGCGATCGCGCGATCGTAACTTCAATGCGCCACCCAAACGAGCAACAATCAGATATCGCATTCTTGCTGAAGGCGCTGGGGCGGCTGTGGCTAACAGGAGTTGAGATTGACTGGCCGAGTTTTTATGCCCGCGAACAGCGCTTCCGCATCCCCCTACCGACTTATCCGTTTGAGCGTCAGCGTTACTGGATCGAACCTCATTTGAAAGGCGGAAATGCCAGCGATATTCAAACTAAGTTAGAGAAAAAACCGGATCTTGCAGATTGGTTTTATCTGCCTTCTTGGAAGCGTTCTCCTCTCCCTGAAAAGGGGCTATCTATGGCGTCGGAAGCAGAACAAGAGTCGTGCTGGCTAGTTTTTATTGATGCTTGGGCGATCGCAGCCGAAGTGGTGAAACGCTTGCAACTTCAGGGCAAAAATGTCATTACTGTAACTGCTGGCAAAGAGTTTGCTATTGTGGGCGATCGGGCCTACGCAATTAATCCCCAACAGCGGGAGGACTACGACACTTTAGTTGCAGAAATCCAGGCGCAGCATCAGATCCCAAATGCGATCGCCAAACACTCTTGGCATATTGCCCATTTTTGGAGCCTCGCGCCTTACGAGCAAACGCGAACGGAAGCAGCTCAAAATATAGGTTTTTACAGCCTGCTATTCCTAGCACAAGCTTTAGAAAAACACGAGATTAGCAATCCTGTCGATCTCTTAGTCGTCACAAGTAACATACACGACGTGACCGGAGATGAGGAATTATTTCCCGAACAAGTTACTGTTTTAGGGCCGTGCAAAGTTATTCCCCAAGAATATCCTCATATCACTTGCCGCACCGTTGATATTGTTATTCCTCCTACTCCCAAAACTTCGCCCGAAGAGAAACTAATCGACCAAATTTTCGCGGAATTTATTGCAAAAACACCTGATTTATGTATTGCTTACCGGGGCAAACATCGCTGGCTACAGACATTTGAAGCAGTCCGCTTAGAGGGAGCAAATGTTGGGAAAACGCGGTTGAGGGAAGGAGGAGTTTATCTAATATTGGGCGGACTTGGAGGGATTGGCGGAGCGCTGGCAGAATATCTCGCTGAGGCGGTACGGGCAAAACTAATCTTGATAGGGCGTTCTACTATTCCCGATCGAGAAGAGTGGGAGCAATGGCTGATTGCTCACAGCGATGAGGATAAGATTAGCTGCAAAATCCGCAAAGTGCAGGCATTAGAGGAATTAGGTGCTGAAGTTTTAGTTGGCAGCGCCGATATTGCTAATGAAGGAGAAATGCGGGCACAGGTCGCACAAGCGGTCGAGCGTTTTGGCAGTATTCACGGTGTAATTCATGCAGCAGGAATTGCGGGCGGCGGATTAATTCAACGGCAAACCCCAGAAATGGTAGCCAAGAGTTTTGCATCCAAAATCAAAGGAACGCAAGTGCTAGAGGCAATCTTCAAAGAGAGCCAGCTAGACTTTTTTGTACTCTGTTCGTCATGCCGATCGCTTTTAGGCGGCCCGGGACGGGTAGACTATTGCGCGGCCAATGCTTTTCTGGATGCTGTCGCTCACAAAAATAATTCCAGAAATGGTACTTTCACCGTATCGATTAACTGGGGGACTTGGCGAGAAGTGGGGATGTCAGTAGACACACTGCGCCGACTTAATCTTCAACCAGAAACAGCCTTAAAAGAAGGAATGTTATCGACAGAAGGTGTTGATGCTTTCAGTCGCATACTTGGCAACTCTCTGCCTCAAGTAATAGTATCGCCGGAAGATTTGCACGCCCGAATCGAGTACGAAAATGCTGCATCTACAGTATCTAGTTTCCTAGAAAAAGTAGAGAATTCTCGCCGCTCTCAGCCAACGCACCCGCGACCTCAACTGAGCAATAGTTATGTTGCTCCCAGAAATCAAATTGAGCAAACACTTGCCGAAATCTGGCAACAATTGCTCGGTATTGAAGAAGTGGGCATCGACGATAACTTTTTTGAGTTGGGCGGGGATTCAGTTCTCAGCATTCAGTTGATTGCTAGAGCGAGTAAAGCTGGTATTCAACTGAGCAGCAAACTAATTTTTGAGCGCCAAACGATCGCGGAATTAGCAGCAGTCGCCGGCACAAATATCAGTCAAGCCGAACAAGGTTTAGTGACTGGAGCACTGCCTCTGACACCGATTCAGCACTGGTTCTTCGGACAAAATCAGCCCGAGCCGCATCACTGGAATCAGTCAGTTTTGTTGGAGGTGATGCAACCTCTCGATCCCAGCTTGTTAGAGCAGACTTTCCAGCAATTGGCGATGCACCACGATGCCCTGCGCCTGAGATTTACCCCTTCTGAGTCAGGTTGGCAACAAATCAGTTGCGCTGATGATTTAGTTGTGAAATTGACGCGGCGGGATCTGTCGCCGCTATCAGAAATTGACCAAAAATTAGCTCTGGAGGCAGCAGCAGCAGAATTGCAAGCCAGCTTAAATTTGACAAGCGGGCCGCTGGTGCAGGTTGGTTTGTTCGATCGAGGTATGAATCGGCCTCATCTCCTGCTAATTGTTATCCACCATCTAGCCGTGGATGCTGCATCTTGGCGGATTTTGCTCGAAGACTTCCAAACGGCTTATCACCAACTCGCGCAGGGTAAAGCAATTCAGCTTCCACTTAAGACAACTGCCTTCAAACAATGGGCAGAACAATTAAAAAACTGGGTTCAGTCAGAAAAATTACAAGGAGAGTTGGACTACTGGCTGGCAGACCGCACTCAGGTATTACCTTTGCCGGTGGACTGTGCCGGTGGCGCGAATACTGTAGCCTCGGCTCAAACCGTGTCGGCTGTGCTCAGCGCCGCAGAGACTCAGGCACTTTTGCAGGAGGTGCCGACAGTTTACCGCGCTCAGGTTCAAGATGTGCTGCTTGCTGCTGTGGTAAAGGCTTTTGCCCAATGGACAGGCGTACCGTCGCTGCTGCTCGATTTGGAAGGGCGCGGGCGGGAGGTAATTTTTGAAGGCGTTGATTTATCGCGGACTGTGGGTTGGTTTACTACTATTTCTCCGGTAGTTTTGGAGTTACGGGAATCTGACACTCCGGGAGAGACGCTGAAGGCGGTTAAGGAGGAACTGCGGCGGATTCCCAATGAGGGCATTGGCTACGGTGTATTGCGCTACTTGAGCGGGGATTCGGCAATTACCTCAAAATTGGCAGCGCTTCCCCAAGCGGAAGTAGTTTTCCTTTATCTCGGTCAATTTGAAGATAGTTTGCCTCTATCTTCTCTGTTTAAGCTTAACCGCGAGTTTAAGGTTGGCGATCGCAGCCCGCGCGGTACTCGCCCCCACCTACTACAGATATCCGCCTTTGTTACTGGCGGTCAAATGCGCCTGGAGTGGACGTACAGCGAGAACGTACACCGGCGCGATACAGTCCTGGACTTGGCTCAAGGATTTGCAGAGGCTGTGCGCGAACTGATCGCCAGCAGTCAGTCAAAAGAGGCCGGCGGCTACACGCCTTCAGATTTTCCCGCAGCCAAAATCAGCCAAAAAGATTTTAGTAAGTTACTCGCTCAAGTCACTCAACTCGATCGGAGGAATTCTTAAATGAACGGCGAAAACATTGAAGATATTTACGAACTTTCACCGATGCAGCACGGCCTGCTTTTCCACACGCTTGCTGCCCCAAATTCGGGGGTGTATTTCGAGCAGCTAAGCTGCACTTTGCAAGGCAATCTTGATGTCGCAGCCTTTAAGAGCGCTTGGCAGAAAGTTGTAGAAAGGCATCCAATTTTGCGGACTGCTTTTTATTGGCAGGATCTCGATCGCCCGTATCAAGTAGTGTACCGGCAAGTTGATTTGCCGATCGCCCAGCAAGACTGGCGGGAACTATCTGCGATCGAGCAACAAGAGCGGCTAGAATTTTTCTTGCAAAGCGATCGCGATCGGGGTTTTGAACTTTCCCAAGCACCGCTAATGCGTTTAGCCTTAATCCGGCTAGCTGACGATACCTATCAATTTGTCCGCAGCCACCATCACATCCTACTTGATGGCTGGTCTTGGTCTTTGCTTTGGAAAGAAGTTCACGCTTTCTATCAAGCTTTCTCCCAAAATCGGGATTTAAACTTGGAACAACCCCGACCTTATAGAGAGTATATTGCTTGGCTACAGGAGCAAGACTTCTCTAAAACTGAGATCTTCTGGCGCCAAAAGCTCAAAGGATTCGCTGCACCCACGCCGCTGATGACCGAGGGGGCGGGCACGGGGGCACCGCCCCTACAACCAAAGGTGGGCGAAGATGATAAACAGCGGATCTCGCTGTCGGCAACTGCGACAGTAGCCTTACAATCCCTAGCGCGACAGCATCAACTTACCTTAAACGCCGTCGTCCAGGGTGCTTGGGCGCTGCTTTTGAGTCGCTACAGCGGTGAGGAAGATGTTGTTTTTGGAGTGGCTACCTCTGGCCGGCCGGCGGAACTGGCGGGGGTAGAATCTATGGTGGGGTTATTTCTGAATGCGCTACCGCTGCGAGTGCAAGTGCTTCCCGATTTTTCTGTTGTGCCTTGGCTGAAGCAACTTCAATCTCAACAAGTGGAGGCGCGACAGTACGAATACAGTACGCTGGTACAAATCCATCAAGTGAGCGAGATTCCTAGCGGTCAGCCTTTATTTGAGAGCATTCTAGTTTTTAATAACTATCCGATGGATGCTTCAAAATGGCAATTGAGTGCAAGCATTGGGGCTAGCAATTATCAGACTTATGAAAAAACGAACTATCCGCTGACGGTTTTGGTAGAGCCAGGTTCGCAGTTAAAGCTGGAGATTGCCTACGATACCCGCCGTTTTGATGCTGCTGCGATCGCTCGGATGCTAGGGCATTTTCAGACTTTGCTCGAAGGTATGGCGGCTAATCAAAATCAGCGCTTAGCGCTGATTTCGCTGTTGACAGCAGCAGAATTGCATCAACAGTTGGTGGAATGGAATAACACTCACAAAGATTACCCGAAAGATAAGTGCATCCACCAACTGTTTGAGGAACAAGTGGAGAAATCGCCCGATGCAACTGCGGTAATCTTTGAGGATACGCACCTCAGCTATAAGGAACTAAATCGGCGATCGAATCAGTTAGCGCACCGCTTGCGAAAATTAGGCGTCGGTCCCGATGTACTTGTCGGCATCTGCGTGGAGCGATCGCTCTCAATGTTAGTAGCAGTGCTGGGCGTTCTCAAAGCCGGCGGTGCTTACGTTCCCTTAGATCCCGCCTATCCCCAAGAGCGCCTAGCTTTCATGCTAGAAGACGCTCAAGTTAAAGTGTTGCTGACTCAGAAGCAGTTAGCCGAATTTACTAATTTGACTGAAATCTTACCTTTGGCGATCGTCTATCTGGACGCTGACTGGGAAACTATCGCTTGTGAGAACGATTTTAACTCGATTAGCGAGACTAACTCTTCTCACTTGGCTTACACAATCTATACTTCCGGTTCAACTGGGAAGCCTAAAGGCGTTCAAATTCGGCACCGCGCTGTCGTCAATTTTCTCACTTCGATGCGCCATTCTTTGGAAGTGACGGAGCGAGATATTCTTCTATCCGTCACTACTTTGTCTTTTGACATTGCAGCCTTAGAACTTTTCTTACCAATTATTACAGGCGCTTCCACCGTTGTAGCCAGCCGGGAAGTCGCTGCTTCAGGAACTCTTTTAGCAGAACAACTGGTTAAATCTGGCGCTACTTTTATGCAAGCAACGCCGGCGACTTGGCAGATGTTGCATGACGCTGGATGGCAAGGTAACAAACAATTAAAAATCCTCTGTGGCGGTGAAGCTCTCTCTCCGAAATTGGCTGGTCAATTGTACCAAAAAGGCTCTGCTCTCTGGAATTTGTACGGCCCTACAGAAACCACAATTTGGTCGATGATTCAACCGATTGACTCTGAGGATAAACCGATTTCGATTGGACGCGCGATCGCCAATACCCAAGTTTATATTCTCGATCGCCATCTCCAACCCGTCCCCATCGGTGTTGCAGGCGAACTGCACATCGGTGGTGACGGACTAGCGCGCGGCTACCTCAACCGTCCCGATCTAACTGCTGAGAAATTCATTCCCAACCCTTTGATTGATTCAAAAGGATCGCCTTGTAGGGGCGGTGCCCCCGTGCCCGCCCCCGTGTCCGTGCTCTACAAAACAGGCGATCTCGTTCGCTACAGACCCGACGGTAACATTGAATATCTCGGTCGGCTTGACCATCAGGTGAAAATCCGAGGCTTCCGCATTGAGTTGGCAGAAATTGAAGCAGTTTTGAACCAACATCCAGGAGTAAGTGCGATCGCAGTTTTAGCGAGAGAAGACGAAGCCGGCAACAAGCGCTTAGTTGCTTACATCGTCCCTGACTACAAACGTCCGCCTACCGTTACCGAACTGCGGAACTTTCTCAAACAGAAACTGCCAGAATACACGATTCCCTCGGCTTTCGTAATGCTGTCTACCTTACCCCTGACACCCAACGGTAAAGTTGACCGCCGTGCCCTACCAGCGCCCGATACAGCTAGACCTGAGTTAGAAAAAGCTTTTGTTGCGCCTCGCACCCCTGTAGAAGAAGTGTTAGCGGCTATCTGGCTGGACATTTTAGGGTTAGACCAACTGGGAATATATGATAGCTTTTTCGAGTTGGGCGGTCATTCACTGCTGGCTACCCAAGTCATCTCGCGCCTGCGATCGGCTTTTCAGGTGGATGTGGCGATGCGGTGGCTGTTTGAGTCGCCGACTGTTGCTTCGTTGAGCGATCGGATTGAGGTGGCGCTGAAAGCAAAAGCTGGCTTGAAAATCCTGCCGATTGAAAGGGTTTCGCGCGATCGGCATCTACCCCTCTCCTTTGCTCAACAACGGCTGTGGTTCTTGGATCAATTGGAACCAAACAGCGCCGCTTACAACATTCCAGCAGCGGTGCGGATCGCCGGCAACCTCAGCGTGGCGGTACTCTTACAATCTCTCAACGAAATCGTGCAGCGTCACGAAATCTTGCGAACTACCTTTACAGCCATAGATGGCAAACCCATCGCAATTATTGCCCCAACTTTGACCTTAAAGTTACCTGTACTCGACTTGCAACATCTCCCGGAAACACAGCGAAACGCTGAAGTTTTGCGACTAGCAGAAGTTGAAGCTCAGCAGCCTTTTGACTTAGCCCAAGGCCCACTATTGCGAGCAACGTTGCTGAAATTAAGCGAAGCCGAATATGTGGTACTGTTCGCAATGCACCACATTATTTCCGATGGTTGGTCTGCTGGCGTACTCCTCCGAGAAATAGCGACGCTTTATGAAGCCTTTTCTAACAATAAACCTTCGCCGTTACCGGAACTTCCGATCCAGTACGCCGACTTTGCCGACTGGCAGCACCGATGGCTACAGGGAGAAGTATTGCAAACTCAGTTGTCTTATTGGCAGCAACAGTTAGCCGGCGCTCCTCCTGTTTTGAACCTCAAAACAATAGCAACAAAATTGCCGAATTTGCCCGAAAAAAATACCGGAGATTCCTTCCTACTTCCCACCAAATTATCAGAAAAACTCAAGGCCTTGAGCAGACAAGAGGAAGTCACTTTATTTATGACGCTGTTGGCTGCTTTTCAGACGCTATTGTACCGCTACACAAATCAAGATGATATTGTAGTTGGTACGGATGTTGCTAATCGCAACCGAGCCGAAACAGAACCGCTAATCGGTTTTTTTGTCAACCTCTTAGTTTTGCGTACCAGCTTGTCTGGCAACCCTAGTTTTCGGGAACTGTTACGACGGGTGCGCCAAGTTGCTTTAGATGCTTATGCTCATCAAGACTTACCCTTCGCCAAGTTAGTAGAAGCTGTGCGGCCCGATCGCAGTGCGAGCACAACGCCGCTATTTCAAGTATTATTTGTCCTCCAAAATACCCCAATGCCGGCTTGGGAATTTTCCGACCTAACCCTGACTCCCCTAGAGTTTGACACCGGAAAGGCAAAGTTTGATTTGGTTTTATTTATGGAGGAAACAAAGCAAGGAGTTGTCGCTAAATGGAAGTATAATCCCGAGATTTTTTCCTCTCAAGCGATCGCTCACTTGTCAAATAATTTAGAAGCGCTGCTGAATAGCATTGTCGGGCAGCCTGACGCCGGAATCGATACGCTGGAAATACCTATGAACACTGAAAAGGAAAAACAACTTGCAGAAACAGTTAAACGCGAGGAGACTAAGTTCAAAAAATTTATTCAGGCTAAACCCAAGGCTACAAGTTTGCCCCAAGGACAATTAATCAAAACAGATTACCTCAATCCCGGGCAAACATTTCCCTTAGTCATTCAACCTGATGTCCCTGAACTGGACTTAGCTGACTGGGCTAAAAACGAGCGGGAACTTATCGAAACAAAATTGTTAAAACACGGAGCAATTCTGTTTCGAGGCTTTCATATTAAATCAGTAGTAGACTTTGAAAACCTTGCTTTAGCGATTTGTCCAGAGTTGTTTAGCGAGTATGGCGATTTACCTCGGCAAGTTGCTAGCGGTAAAGTTTACGGTTCTACTCCTTATCCGTCCGACCGCGCAATTTTGTTTCATAATGAAAGTTCCCACTTACACCGATGGCCGCTAAAAATTTGGTTTTTCTGCGTACAACCAGCTCAAGCAGGCGGAGAAACACCAATTGTTGACTGTCGGCAAATGTACCAACTTCTCGATCCGAAGTTGCGAGAAAGATTTGAGCAAAAGCAATTAATGTATGTCCGCAACTACACTGAAGGTTTAGATGTCAGTTGGCAAGAGTTCTTTCGTACCAATGATAAAAAAGAGGTGGAAGATTATTGTCGGCAAGCAGATATTGACTTTGAGTGGCGGGAAGATAATAGCTTAAAAACTCGCAAAGTGCGAGCAGCGATCGCAAAGCATCCTAAAACCGGAGAGTGGGTATTTTTTAATCAGCTTCAGTTACACCACATCTCCTGCCTAGACTTAGATAGCCGCCAATCAATGCTGTCAGTATTTGGCGAGCAAAATCTGCCACGGAATGTTTATTACGGAGACGGTTCTCCCATTGAAAATTCTGTCATGGAAGAAGTTGGAGCGGTTTATGAGAAAGCTAAAATCAGTTTTCCTTGGCAGCAAGGAGATGTGCTGATGCTAGACAATATGCTAGCAGCACACGGTCGGAATCCTTACGCGGGCGATCGCAAAATTTTAGTAGCAATGGGAGAAATGATTTGCAGCCAAAACATCTAATATCAAATGGAAAAAACTAGCAACTCTCTAACTTCTTTTTTTAAGGGGAATTTAGGGATATCGCTAGCCTGTAATATCAAATCCGCCCTTCATCGGAATTATTCATCTCTCTGTTCTCTTCCTCTGCGTTCTCTGCGTACTCTGCGGTTTAATCATTCCAATGCAACCGGAATTGATATAACCTGGTTTTTTCTCTTCAATAATCGAGTCCATTCTATAATATTAAACTAGCAACAATGCAAAACACAATTGTCGAAGGGTTTCGGATTTCACCCCAACAAAAACGTCTTTGGCTGTGGCAGAAAGAAAGTTGTGCTTATCGCGCCCAGTCTGCTATCCAGCTTGAGGGTTCGCTGAATATCGCAATCCTAAAAACAGCTTTAGAAAGAGTTGTTAGTTTGCATGAAATATTCCGCACGATTTTTTACAGACGACCGGGAATCAAAATTCCTCTTCAAGTAGTAACCGAGCGCAGTAACCTTTCCTGGCATGAGGTTAATCTCACCCATTTATCCCCAAATGAACAATCAATCAGAATAGAAGAATTGTTTCAGGAAGAAAGGCATTTTATTTTCAAGTTGGAGACGGGGCCTCTGTTGCGTTCAAACCTAATTTATTTGTCAGCTAACAAGCACATTTTGCTAGTGACTGTGCCATCACTCTGTGCAGATAGTTGGACGCTCAAGAATTTATTTTACCAAATCGGTAATGCCTATGCTGCTTGCTTGGAAGGCAAAGAGCTATCTGAGGAACCGATACAATATGTCCAGTTTTCCGAATGGCAGAATGAATTGCTAGAGGGAGAGGATACAGAGCAGGGAAAAGCTTATTGGAGTCAGCAAGCTGTCTGCAATTTTCCACCGCTGACTCTTCCTTTTGAGGCCAAGCTAAAGGATCAGATCATATTTGAGCCTAATGTTTTTGCTTTGAATATTGAGCCAGATTTAGTGGCAAATATGGAAGCGGTCGCAGCTTTACATCATGCCACAGTTGCTGAATTTTTGTTCGCTTGTTGGCAGACTTTAATCTGGCGATTCACAAAACAGTCAGACATTATCGTTAGCACTGTCTGTAATGGCAGAAAATATGATGAACTGCATGAGATGCTGGGATTGCTTGCGAAATTCCTGCCTGTGCGTTGTTCTTTTGAGCGAGACTTTAAATTCACTAAAATCTTGGGGCAAGTTACCGAAACAATCGGCAATAACCGCAAATGGGAAGAATATTTCGTAGGGGAAGAAGAGCAAGAAACAACTGTTAGCGGTGTTAACTTCCCAATTAGTTTTGAGTTTGAAGAATGCGCGAATAAATATGAGGCTGGCGGTATTGTGTTTTCCGTTGATAAACAATACGCCTGCTTTGAGCCATTCAAAGTTAAGCTAACCTGCTTGCAAAGAGAACAATTTACGATCGCAGAGTTTCACTACGATGCCAAATTATTCTCGATAGCAGATATCAAACGTTTAGCAGGACACTTTCAGACTTTGGTAGAAAGTGCTGTGAGTAACCCAGAAGCTAAAGTCAGCGAATTAGAGATTTTGAGCGATCGCGATCGCCATCAACTGCTTGTCGAATTTAACAATACTCAGACTGATTACCCGCAAGGTAAGTGCATCCACCAGCTTTTTGAGGAACAAGTACAACAAACACCAGACAAAATTGCTGTCGTCTTTGAAGACAAACAGTTGACTTATGCTGAACTTAATGCACGCGCCAATCAATTAGCTCATTACCTACAAAAATTAGGTGTTGTCCCAGATATGCCAGTGGGGATATATGCAGAGCGATCGCTCGATACCATCGTCGCCTTACTCGGTATTCTAAAATCAGGTGGATCTTATCTGCCTCTAGATCCAGCATTACCAGCAGAAAGTTTAGCAAACCGGTTGCAAGATGCCCAGGTCTCGATACTTTTAACACAGCATTCGCTTGTTCAAACGCTACCAAATTGCCCCGCCCAAGTAATCTGCTTAGATACAGATTGGCACGTAATCGATCGAGAAAGCAACGCCACTCCAGCTAGCGAGGTAAAATGCGAAAACTTAGTCTATTTACTGTTCACCTCTGGATCTACAGGCAAACCCAAAGGTGTAGCGGTTGAACACCGACAACTCCTCAATTATTTGTACGGTATTTTAGACAGATTAGACTTGCGGATTGCTAACAGTTTTGCTACCGTTTCTACCTTCGCTGCTGACTTGGGAAACACGGTAATTTTCCCAGCTTTATGTACGGGGGGATGCTTGCATATAATATCTCAGGAGCGGGCATCCGACCCAGTAGCACTAGCAGATTACTTTAACCGCAATCCTATTGACTGTCTCAAGATTGTTCCCTCCCACCTCGCCGCTCTTTTAGCCTCTTCCCCAACTCAGTTTATCTTGCCCCAGACTCACCTCATCCTTGGCGGTGAAGCTGCTACCTGGGAGTTAATTGAAACTATCCATCAGCAAGCACCTAAATGCCAGATTTTCAATCATTATGGCCCGACAGAAACAACTGTAGGTGTACTCACTTATTCAATTAAAAAGTTAGCCTCTCTTTCCAAAAGTGTACCCCTCGGACTACCTCTACCTAATACGCAAATCTACGTGCTAGATGAACAACTGCAACCCGTACCAATAAATCTACCAGGGGAATTATATATCGGCGGAGCGGGATTAACTAGGGGCTATTTAAACCGACCCGAAGAACAAATAGAGCGTTTTATTGACAACCCTTTTATTCCCGGAACAATGCTGTACAAAACCGGGGATTTAGCCTGCTATTTACCGGATGGAAACCTTGAGTTTTTAGGACGCACCGACAATCAGGTAAAAATTAGAGGTTTTAGGATTGAAATGGGAGAAATTGAAGCATTACTAAATCAACATCCCGGAGTATGGCAGTCTGCGATTTCAGTTTGGGAAAATGAGCCAGGAAATAAACGCTTAGTAGCCTATGTTGTTCCCAACAACAAACTAGCACTCAACTCCAATGAACTCCGAATTTTCTTGAAAGAAAAGCTGCCTGAATATATGCTTCCTTCAGCTTTTACGATCTTGAAATCTCTGCCTCTAACTCCCAATGGAAAGGTGGATCGCCAGTCATTACCAGCCCCCGATCAATCTCGCCCGGAACTCGAAGCTGTCTATGTAGCAGCGCGTACCCCGATAGAGGAAAAACTGGCTGAGATTTGGAGAAAAGTCCTTGATATTGAACAGGTAGGCATTCATGACAACTTCTTTGAATTGGGCGGTCATTCCTTGCTCGTAACTCAGCTTCTTGCCCTAGTGCGAAGTGTTTTTGAGGTGGATTTACCTTTGCGGAGCTTATTTGAAATGCCCACTGTCGCCGGCTTAGCTGAAACCCTTGAGACTACTTTGGGAACAAAAATCTCTCCTGTCAAAACTGGCGTAGAAACTTTCGATCTAAATGCTGAAGCTGTCTTAGATCCAGAAATTAACCCTAATGCTGCTACTTGTAATTTTCCGGTTTCAGAAAATGCTATTTTCTTGACGGGAGCAACAGGATTTTTAGGAGCTTTTTTACTTGATGAACTGTTGCATAAAACTGCTGCTGATATTTACTGCTTAGTGCGATGCCCTAATATTGAACTAGGCAAAAAGAAGCTGCAAAATAGCCTTGAAGCTTATTTACTGTGGAATGAATCTTTTACCACTAGGATTATTCCGGTTTTAGGAGATTTGTCAATGCCTCTTTTAGGGCTTTCCGAGGAAGAGTTTGGAGCGCTTGCTAGTAAGATTGACACTATTTATCACAATGGTGCGCTGGTTAACTTTACTTATCCCTACGCTGCCCTCAAAGCAGCTAACGTTTTCGGCACTCAAGAAGTCTTGAGGTTGGCTAGTCAAATTAAACTAAAGCCGGTACATTTCATTTCCACAATTGGTGTTGTTGGATCGACGACTGGCGTTATTGAATCTGTTGATAGTTCTGAGGTTAAAGTCATTAAAGAACAGGATAGCCTGCCTCGCGCCGACGCGCTCTCCAGTGGCTATACTCAGAGTAAATGGGTTGCCGAAAAGCTAGTAACAATTGCTCGCGATCGCGGTTTTCCTATCACTATTTACAGGCCGGGACGGATATCAGGAGACAGTAAGACGGGAGTTTGCAACCCAGACGATCATACATTCAGAACGATTCGAGGCTGTATCCAACTCAAAAGCGTTCCCGATCGCAACTCGATGGTGAATCTAATCCCTGTAGACTATACTAGCCAAGCGATCGTTCATTTATCAAGGCAAAAAGAATCTCTAGGAAAGGTGTTTCACTTAGTTAATTCGCACCCGGCTCATTGGAGTGAAATTATCACCTGGATTCACTCATTTGGCTACCCGCTAGAACCAGTTCCCTACGATATTTGGCGAGCAAAACTCCTTGATGCTGCTGGGCGATCGCAAGAAAACGCATTAACTCCACTTGTGCCAATTTTTACTCAACAGGCATCTACTAGCGCCAATCCAATTGAATCGCCAAAACCCATATCTAACTTAGCAGCGCAACATTTTGACTGCCAAAACACGCTGACCGGACTCGCAGGAACTTCGATCGCTTGTCCGCCTGTAGATAGGCAATTGTTTAGTACCTATTTCTCGTATTTGATTCGGAGTGGTTTTCTAGATGCTTTGGAATCGAGTTAGATCGATCGTTAGTCGGTGAAACCAGAAATTGAATTGAGAAGAAACCAGCATATTCTGATATAGGTAAAGTACGATGATCGCGATCGCAGGTAGAGCTACCGCAGAAGGAACACAGCGTTACAAGCAAAGGCACAATCAAAACTGTGCAGCCGATTATTTTCGAGAAGCAAATTCACTTGTAGCGAGTTCTATTGGAATTGGCACTTATCTTGGCGAACCGGATGAGTGTACTGATACCCTGGTCACGGCAGCGGTAATTGAATCCGTCCAGCAGGGTGCAAACCTAATCGACTCAGCAATCAACTATCGATATCAGCATGGAGAGCTAAGTGTAGGAAAGGCTATTCGGCAACTCGTGGCATCGGGAGATGTTTCAAGAGATGAATTAATTATCTGTACGAAAGGAGGGGTTCTGCCTTGCCCAAACCCGAACCCGGCAGACTGGTTCTATCGGCATTATGTCGAGCCAAATAACTCTACTGTCAGTATGGATGATTTGGCTGAAGAACGTTACTGCATCCACCCAGAATACATTCAAGATCAGCTTAACAAAAGCCTCGCTAATCTCGGTATTCAAACAATCGATGTTTACTATATTCACAATCCAGAAAAGCAACTTGCCAAAGTCGATCCTGATATTTTTTACAAGCAGTTGCGAACAATTTTTGAGGTAATGGAAGACGCCGTTTTAGCTGGAAAAATTGCCAATTACGGTTTAGCAACTTGGAATGCTTTTCGCGTACCTCCGACTCAAAGTGACAATATCGATCTGTCGCGGGCGAAATCGATTGCCCGTGAAGTGGCTGGCAATAGAGACGATCGCTTCCGGTTCATTCAGTTTCCTTTGAACATGGCGATGCCAGAAGTGCTGCTGTCTCGAACTCAGACGCTTGAAGGAGAACAAATTTCGACGGTGGAAGCAGCCGATCGCTTAGGCATTGCTGCGATCGCCAGCAAGTCGATCTGTCAAGCACAGGTTGCTGGTAAGATCCCAGAAAACATTGCTTCTGCCTTTGGGGACGATCGCCTGCAGACGGACTGCCAGCGGGCACTCCAATATACCCGCAGCGCCCCTGGCCTTCTGAGTGCTCTAGTCGGGATGAAAACACCAAAACATATTAGAGAAAATCTAGCTATTGCTGCTATCCCGCAGCTTGATCGGGCAAACTTTCATAAACTTTCTCATTTAATTGCGAAAGAGTTAAAGCGAAACTGAAGTACACCTCATCAAATTTAGCGATGTAGTAGGGTGCGTGACTGTGAATAGATTTTGGCTTGTGTTGAAGGCTTTTTGAGTCACGCACCGTAACTTTATATCGGGGTTTTATCACCAATTTGGTATCATATCGTTTCCGATCGATCGCCCATAATACAATTGCCGGGGCGGGTTTGTGAGATTGTCCGTTTTTGGCAAATATTATTGGTGAACCCGCCCCTACAGAAATCAGGGTAATCGACCGGACATGGTATCATATCGTTTCCGGTTGTATCGGAATGATACCGAGGACACGGCACTGCCCTTGGACTGCAATTAATCGGGGTAGGGAGACGCTACTGCCGTGTCTTGACTGTGGGTAATATTAATTCTGATGCTACCGCAGTTGGTATCAGAACTTCGTTGAATCTCAGTCCAAGGAATAGCGGAGTATCTAACTCCGCCTGAGACCCAAATTGCCTAAAAACCTAGCCCAATTGTGTTAAAATTTGTTCGCTGCTTTTTTAGAAGGCGCGGAAAAATAAAAATGATTATTTTTGAAGTTGACCTTGTTGCCAATTTCCTTCTAGCTTAGTTCCATCTTTATAAATGTATGAACCTTGACCGTGTTTCTTGCCGTCGAGGAATTCACCTTCATAGCGATCGCCATTGGCGTAAATGCAGGTACCTTTCCCGTTGAACTGACCCTCCCTAAATTCGCCTTCGCAGCGATCGCCATTCGCAAAAACGTAAACTCCTTTCCCGCTCATCTTACCATTGACAAAGGTGCCTTTATAGCTATTTCCATTGGCGAACTCACGGACACCTTCACCACTAAATTCTCCATTGTCGAACGGCCCTTGATAACGTCCCCCTTCTTTAAAAGTAAACAATCCCTGACCTTGAGGGTTGCCCTTCACAAACTCTCCTTCATAGCGGTTCCCGTTCGGATATTCGCGAACCCCTTTACCGTGAAATTGTCCTTCACTAAATTGCCCCTCGTAACGGCCTCCTTCAGCAAAGGTATAAATTCCCTGCCCGTGAGGCGCGTTATTGAGCAACTCTCCTTCGTAGCGGTTCTTATTAGCATATTGACAAACGCCTTTGCCGTTAACTTTTCCTTCTTTAATATCTCCTTCGCAACGAGTGCCGTTACTGAATGTAAAAGCCCCTCTACCGCTGGGAGAACCACTCGTAAAAGTGCCTTCATAACGAATGCCGTTAGTTGAGGTAAAAGTTCCTGTACCGTCGAACTCACCGTTTTTGAAACTACCTTCATAGCGGTTGCCGTTAGCAAATTCGCGGACACCTTGACCGTTGAATTCACCAGAGGCAAATTCTCCTTGGTATCGACCTTCTTCTTTAAAGGTATAGACGCCTCGACCGTGAGGTTGACCGTTGAGAAATTGACCTTCGTAGCGATCGCCGTTGGCATATTGACAGGTGGCGGGGCCGCTGAGTTTTCCGTCACTCAATTCTCCCTCGCAACGTCCGCCATCGGGTAAAGTAATCACTGCTGCCATTGCGCTGTCAGGGTTCGCAAATAAGTGAATCATTCCCAAGTTGGAACCAAGTAATAAAGCGAGTCCAATTCGCGGAAGTTTACTTAATTTTGCTGGCGATATTCCCAAATTCATAATTGACAAAAAATTAAATTTTTCAGTTTGCACTTCCGTTTCCGGTACTGAATTTCCCGGCAAATTACTGATGTTTCCAGCAATTCCCTAATCATTGAGCCGGAAGGTAATGGACGCTGTTTTTCCTTGAATGCCAGTCTCTGATGAGGCGAATTTCCATTTTTCTACTGTTTTAATCGCTGCGCGATCGAAGTCATCGTAGTTGCTAGAAACCAAGATTGCGATGTTGAATGCCTTGCCGTTGGGGTCAACGTCAAACTTGACTTGCACTTGGCCTTGCCGCCCTTGTTGTCTGGCTGCGCTCGGATAATCAGGTTTACCGCAGCTAATGCAAGTACCTGGAGGCGGGCCCGAAGGGCGCGAAGAACCTCCCCCTCCTCCTGGATTTGTCGGTTTTGGCACCGAGCCCGAACCGCTGCCAAATGGCTCTGACGAACCCCCGCCGCCATTTCCACCTCCACCGCGTGACGAGTTCGAGCCACGTCCTCCCGGGCTTCCGCCTTCCGGGCTTCCGCCTCCCGGGCTTCCGCCTCCCGGGCTTCCGCCTCCAGGGCCTCCGCCTCCAGGGCCTCCGCCTCCAGGTCCTCTGCCTCCCGGGCTTCCGCCCGCGACTGGTGAGCCAGCCGTTGACGATCCCCCCAATCGGCCCGAACCATCCCCAAATGGCTCTGAGGAAGGTAGGTCGCCATTTTGGCTAGCGCCAGAGGGTGAGTTCGACGCACTTCCTCCGGGGCTTCCGCCTCCGGGGCTTCCAGAAGAGGCGAGGTTTCCTGCATCCCCGATCGCATTTCCTGAATTGCCACCGCCTCCTGGCCTAGTAGCCGTGACGGGCGATCCAGCCCCGGGCGATCGCTGGATGGGCCCGGAAGAAGGATTTAATGGCTCTGAGGAAGGCTCCCCGCTACCCGCCGAAGCAGATGGCGAGAGCGGGTTATTTTTTTCAGGACTGTCGGAGGACTTGGGATTTTCAGCATCTTTTGTCAAGTCTGCCGAACTCCCAGCGCCCTTGGGGCGGGAAGCGGTAACGGGTGGTTCGCTCTGAGGCGATTCCTGGCTCGCCGTTGTGCTGGGGCTATCAATTTTTGGAGCGGGCAAGGGGTTTTTGGGTTCGTTGGCGATCGGGGTTTTAGGAGTTTCTGGGGAATTGAAATCCTGTTGAGGTAGGGGGGAAGGCTCCACTGGAGTTGGTGGCGGAGTTTCTGTTAAGGGCAACTCTTTCTTAATCTCTGGTGGTGGCTCTGCCGCTGCGGGTGGCTCCTTGGGAATCGGCGGGGGTGTTACCGCTACGGGTGGCTCCTTGGGAATCGGGGGTGTTACCGCTACGGGTGGCTCCTTGGGAATCGGGGGTGTTACCGCTACCGGTGGCTCCTTGGGAATCGGGGGCGTTACCGCTACCGGTGGCTCCTCTGGAATCGGCGGGGGCGTTGCGGCTGCGGGTGACTCCTCTGGGGGAGTGGGCTCTGGTGGCGGTTCTGGTTTGAACGTCTCAGGTGGGGGAGATACCTTTTCTGGAATAACCGGCTCTGGCTGGGTTTCCTCTACTTTGGGCTCATCAAGCACAACAATTTCAATTGCATCCTCTTCAAATTCAGCAGGTTTGACCAACTTGAGGCTCAACGGCAGCGCGACGCCGTGCAGTAAGGTTGAGGCTAACAGACTGATCGCCAGAACTTTTTTGAGAGCTTCTTCTTGTTGTTGTCTTTGCGTCGCCGAAACATTTGAAAAACTCATGCCTTGTGAAACTCCTTTATGGATGGGTTGGCAACATCCTTGCTGGCTCCCCCACATAACCCGAAACAACTTACCAACTGCGGGTTGAGCTTGCTATCAATGATGAACTTACCCATCCTATAAGAAGACTGTCAACTGTTCAAGACTCTTGCTATTAATTTTCATTTATTTAATTTTGATAGAGCGAGTAGACGCCACCATGCAGCATTTCCTTTGGGTGGGCCGACGTTGCTCTCATGGGCGCTGTCAATGTTCTGATTCTGGCAGGGCCAGCTTCCAAAATGCCTTAAATGCTATACTCTAGCCCGGAATTAACCAACAAATTTTAACATTCTCAAGCTTTTTAGAGAAGAATTTAATAACATTTTCTGATTAACTTTTGTTAAACAATCACTCTTTTTTATTAAAAATTGCGGGTCATGGCTTGACAAGGATGGAATTTTGTGGAAACCTAGTTGAGAATCTTTTAAATTATTGAAGATTATTATCAAGTCCTAACGCCAATAGTTAGCAAGGAAGCACTGGCAGAAAAATCGGTCGGGATAACAGTAGCAGCATTTTGGGTACAGACGAAGATAGTCACATACAGGTAGTGCGTTTGTGCGATCGCGATCGCGCTTGAGTGAAACAATTCGCAGTCTGAATCACTTATGCCGACTTGACGCAGAAACTCTACCAGCCTTCGATCGGGCTAATTGCAGCATTAGGCAGCTTGCGATCGTTCAACAGAGCTAGCGAGAGTACAAACCAATGGATAGTCTCATTTACATTTTTCGCGCCGCAGGCATTGTTGCTTGGCCGCTCTTTGCCTCATCAATCGCAGCAGTAGCGCTGATCATAGAGCGTCTTGCCTTTTGGTTTAAGGTAAATCGGCGGCAGCGGCGAGTCGTGCGAGAAGTGCTACAGGTATACAGTCAAAACCCTGATTCAGCCATCAAAAAGTTACAAGTAAACGGCGATTTGCCCCTAGCCCGGATTTTTTTAGAAGCTTTAGAATTAGACTCGCCCAATATCGAAGAATTTCGTTTGGCCCTAGAGAGTGGGGCTCAGGCAGAAATCCCCATCCTGAAGCGATTCAATACAATATTTGACAGCATTATCAGCCTTTCCCCGTTATTTGGTTTGCTCGGAACAGTTTTAGGATTAATTACTACCTTTGGTTCCCTCAAACTGGGGGATGCCACGGGCACCAATGCCGCAGGCGTTACCGCTGGGATTAGCGAAGCCCTCATCTCTACGGCACTGGGGTTAGTAGTGGCAATTTTTACGCTTTTCTTTGCCAATATGTTTCGCGGGTTTTACTTACAGCAGATAGCTTTTATTCAGGAAGCCTCCGGTCAGCTAGAGTTACTGTACCGTCACCGCTACGAACAACTACTAAGAGAATCTAATTATGCGCCTACCCGATGAACCTGATAATATTCCCCAGATCAACATCGTGCCAATGATTGATGTGGTCTTCGCCATATTGACATTTCTAATTGTTTCCTCTTTGTCTTTATCCAAATCCGAGGGTCTGCCCGTAAATTTACCGAAAGCATCAACGTCTCAAGTTCAGGACTCGCCTGCTAAAATTACCGTCACCATTGATGCTAATGGCAAGTTAATGGTTGATAAAAAGTTAGTCAACTTAGAGCAGATTGAGAGTACGGTGCGACAGGTGATGGGTTCAAATCAGACCTCATTAATTGTGCTGAATGCGGATACAAGCGTCAATCACGGAAATGTTGTGGAAGTTATGGATAAATTACGCCGAATTAAGGGAGCTAAGTTAGGGATTGCTACCACCAAGTAGAGAGTTCCTATAATTACTCATTTGTAATTCCCTCATACCTTTAAACTGAAATTACCTCGTGCAGAGGTGCTAAATAATCCTGTAAGCCTTATTCAAAAATGAATACAGGCTTTACTACCCGGGTTTTAGTACCTCTGTAATTTCAGATTATCAGTCCTGGACGCACGCTAACCAAAAAACCCGGTTTCTCGTTGTCACGTGAAGAAACCGGGTTTTTGCGTCCAGGAATGGAAAAAGGGAGTTGTTGACAATTGACTCACATATTTGATTTGATCAGCAACGTATTATTGCTTGCTGTTACCGTCCTAATAGTGCAGCATAAATCCGGTAATTTATTACCCAGAATTGGTGGATAGCCCGGTTGATATCTACACAATTAATAAATCATATGTTTGGTAAAGATATATATTTTTTGCTACTATATTGACCTTGAAATAAGGGGATTCTTTTTATCGAATAGACTTTACTTGCTTTTGGCTTTCACGGCCCTAGATTCCACTGTGAATCCTGGAATATCTTGCAATTCTGTTGCGCTCAAACTGTACTGTTCGCAAACCAAACTCAAACGAGTTCCGGTAGTTTTAACAGCGTTGACAGAGTGAGTCAAATCTCCTTGAAAATAGACCAGCGAGTTCGCTTGTGGCTTAATCTGCCCGACTTGCTGTTTGTTGCGCCGCAGTATCAACTCTCCCCCTTGCAAGTTCGGCGGCACTTGCACGTACAAAACGCTGACGGCTGCGGGTGGTTCAACCGTTTTGCAGTACGATCGCAAAGATCGATCGATATGCGGATCGACGCGGGAACCTTCACCCAGCAACAAAGGGTTGAGGTAAAAAGCATTGCATTCATGCTGTAATGCTTGGTCTAGATAGGGTTTGAACAAAGGAAACCGCCGTTCTACTTCGGCTATTTCCGCACGTTGAAACACCACGGAAAACCCTTTTGTGCCAATGAAATCGCGGTTGAGGTTGTTGATAGCTAGATAAGGGGATGCTAGAATTGCTCCTCGCAAGTCGTTGAGGTAGTCGATCGAGAAAGCGTTAGGATGTTGGGTGTAGTATTTCAAGGCACTCAAAAATCGTCAAAGTTTAAGGAAACAGCAGATAGGAATGCAGCAATCGCTCAGACTTGCGATTGTTTCGTTCCTCGCAATGACATAATAATGTTTATTTGTGTCCGCGTACTTAAGTCAAAGGTTTTTCTTAACTGCGGGCGATCGCCCGGAAGTGTCGCAACCGACTAGCAACTGCCGAATATCAGTATACAGGCGATCGTTGTGGTGAGAAGATTATATTTGCAATTCCATTATACATGATGATGCCGCTCAGCAACCGATCGCCCATTGATGTTAACTTGTCCAATTGCAGGGGCGATCGCGTAAATTGCGATCGCATCCGGTCTCTGTTTTATCACTAATTTCTTGAGTTTGCTAGCTTTAAAACCAATGCGTGTTGGTGCTGTGTAGGAAACATCTTGCTAAAAAAAGCAATCCGTGCATTAGGTCAAAATGCTGGGAGGGCGATCGACAATATCTAACTGGCGAGAGAACGTTAATAAAGTTTACAATTATAGAAGGTGGTCTAAAACATACCAGCAGTTACAACAGTTACTAAGTAATTATTTCAGATTAAATTAATATTTCACAGGGTGAAAAAAGCAAAGGTGCCAGCTAGAATTAAAGAGTAAGTGAAAAAAAACAACTTGCTGAAACGATATGGCAACAACATTGTACGAGAAAATGGGTGGAGAATCAGCCATTAAAGAGATGGTGGATGATTTTTACCGCGATGTTTTGGCTGACGAGATAGTGAGCCACTTCTTCGATCATACAGATATGGAAAAGCAGCGCCGCCATCAAACTGCTTTTATCTCTTATGCCCTCGGCGGCCCCAAGCAATACTCAGGCCGTTCCATGGAGAAAGCACACGCAGGTTTGAATTTACAGCCAGAACACTTTGATGCAATTGTGAAGCATTTGACCGATGCCATCATTGCCCACGGCGCGTCCCAAGAGGATCTCGAAGCAGCGCTAGGTAAGATCGCGACTTTGAAAGAGGCTGTTTTGTACAAGTAATATCTACAGTCCCGGACGCATGGATACCTTCATAAGCGAGTTTTTGTCCGAAAATAATGCATAAAGATTTTTAATCGCCGTAAAAAACTAAGGTGGTGAAGGTATTGATGCGTAAGTTTTTATCTAGTGAATGCAGCATCGTTGTTGAACATCCATTTCTCATGAAAACACCCAAACAGGTTCTGACATAGTGGGTAGCAGCATACAATGCACGAGATCCATATATCCTCGCTGCCATGTACCACGAAGATGCGACGAACATCCAGGTAGCACTTGGCGATCCCCTTCACGGGCGCGAAGTGATGCTTGAGAGTTTTATCTCATTCTTTCAGGCGTTTCCAGACAACTGCACCCATATTGAGAATCTGTTTGAAGACGGTGAGTGGGCGATTTTGGAGTGGAGTGGCACCGGTACATTTGTCGGCGAATTTGCTGGTTTTACTCCGACTGGTAAGAGTTATACTCTGCGCGGGTGCGGGTTCTTCCACGTTGTAGATAGTAAAATTCAATTTCAGCGTGGATACTTCGACAAGTTAACGTGGTTCACTCAAATCGGTCTACCAATTACTTCGGAAAGTGACGGCGCAGCATAACAATCCTGTTGCAGCTAAGGTGCAGAGTCTTTGCGCTTCGCTTAGATTCGATCGCCGCCCAACAGGATCGTTTGACTAGCATTGAGAAAATTATTTTCGATCAATAAGTAGATATCGCTTTGAGCGCGTTACTACTCCCCGATTGCTCGCAGATGATAGAATTTGATATTACTCGTACATTTTGTAATTTTGCCGATCGACTTGTCCAGCGCCCTTGAAGCTGTTTTAAACCTCCGGCGGCAAGTCCACGCTGTAGAGAATTTTGCCTTCAAGGTTGTGCAGCGCCACTGTCATCACCTGGCTATCGCCATTAATTTTAACCGTACCAAAGAACTGAAAACCTTTTGTAGGAGGTAGATTTTCTACTTCTGGCAGTGACAAACTTTGGAACTTAACAAGGGGACCAAAAGTATTGTCAAGCTTATTTGGTCCGTAAGTTCCAGCGTGAAGCGGCCCGGCAACAAACTCCCAAAACGGTTTAAAATCAGTGAATTGAGCTAGACCGGGATCGTAGTAGTGCGCGGCAGCATAATGCACATCAGCGGTCAGCCAAACGACATTTTGGATATTGTTTTGCTGGATAAAGCGCAACAATTGGGCAAGTTCGAGTTCGCGTCCTAATGCAGGACCATCTCCATTGGCGAGGTTCTCAAATTTGCCGCTGTTTTTGCCATCTTCAATCACCAATCCGACTGGCATATCGCTAGCAATTACTTTCCACCTTGCCTTTGAATTCTGCAATTTTTTCTTTAACCAGCTAACTTGAGCATTACCCAAAAACGCTGTTTCTTCACTTGCTGCTGTCTGACGGTTGGTAGTGTTTATTCCTCGGTAGCTGCGCATATCCAGCATAAAAATTTCCAGGGAAGAACCGTAATTGAACGAACGGTAAATCCGTTCTGGGTCGTTGGCATCGAAGCGGATCGGCGTATACTCCATAAATGCTTGCTTGCCTCGCGCTGCCAGTAAAGAACTGCTTTTGACTTTGTAGCGGTCATCGTTCATTAGCATCTCGCCGGGATACCAGTTGTTTGTAGTTTCGTGGTCATCCCACTGAACTAGCTGAGGCACTTCGGCGTTGAAGCGCCGGATGTTGTTGTCTAGCAGGTTGTAGATGTAATTTCCGCGAAACTCTGTCAAGGTTTCAGCTACTTTTGACTTTTCTTCTGTTGTGATGTTTTTCCAGATGCTACCGTCGTCAAGTTTTACCTCAGATTTAATCGGACTATCTGCATAGATGTAATCGCCAGAATGAATGAAGAAGTCTGGCTTAAGCTGCCTGATAGTTTCATAGATTTTCATGCCGCCCCAGTCAGAATTGATACCCCAACCCTGTCCGGCGGTGTCTCCCGACCAGGCAAAAAAGATGTCGCGCTTGCTGTTTGGAGGTGTGCGGAAACTCCCGGTAACGGGGACGCTGTAGATGTTTGGATCGGCTAAATTCTGGAAGCTGACTCGGTAGAATATTTGCCGGTCGGCTGGTAGGTCAATCAGGTTAATACGCGCCGTGTAATCGCTAGTTTCCAAGGCTGCAGGTCCGATGATGCGCTGCACGTTGCCGAAGGACTCGGCGGTGTCATATTCGACTATCATCCGGGAGGAGCGATCGCACCGACTCCAAATCACCGCACTGTTGCCGGTAATATCACCGCTAGCAACACCGTATGGAATGCTGGGGCGCATCCGATCCGAGGTGATAATTGCCGGTGCAGAAGATTGTGCTAACCCAGATTTCGATCGCAGGTTTGCGGCAACAATACCGCTACCTGCAATTGCCGAACCGAGTAGAAAATGGCGGCGGCTGAGTTGGTCTTGTTTTTTACGTTTCATGGCTACCCTCATGTTTAAAAATACCGAGACTGTACTTCGGCTAATTTGTGATGTAGGCAACAATCAGCCTATTCACCGCTGTTCCTGAGACGCCCCGAACTGTGACAAGGAAAACAACTCCCACAGACAAAGGCAGGTTTTCTATGAAGTTTTAGTGTACCCAAAATAAAGGTAGCAGGCGGTCAATCAAAAAGCAACCACCTAGACTACCAAAGCACGATATTAACCATGTGTCTTCGCTTTTTCCTCTGCTAGTGCTTTCGCTAAACCAGCAGCAGCTTCAAAGGAATCATATAAACCTTGACTAGCTATTTTGTTCTGAACATCCAATGGGATTAAACCTGATTCATTCCATAATTCGGCTACACGAAATTTAGTAGCAACAGTTTATCGGAGTGAGATAACTATTTGAGGAGGGATAAAATTTCTGTGAGAGGCATAAGTTAAAGGTTTAATAAGCTTAGGTTACATCTATTTGAGGTTCTTTAGATCTCACCTGTACAATACTCGCAGGCGATCGGGTTAATCAGGCGGTGGACCGGACGGATCGGAGATATTGGGGTTTTGCTGCATGAGAGCGAGCGTGGTAGTTCAGCCTTTTGCCAGATGACAACCCTTAACTCGTGAAAGCAAAATCGATAATATTTTGAGTCAGAGTGTATGCCACAATAAGTAAGTCGGTGGAAAAAATCCTAAGTATGTAACAAAATATTAACTAACCTGATTCGAGTTAAATTTAACACGTTGTGCAGTATGGTTTCCTCTTTCTGCTCTAACTTCTACCCCATGAATTACAGCATAAGCCAGATCTAATTCATCCTCAAACATTTTTCCGGCTAATTCATTTTTTTTGATATGTTGCCACTCCAATTCAATTGGATTCATTTCTGAACAATATTTAGGCAAAAAGAAGATGTATAAACCCTGACCTTCCCACTTCGACCATAATTGTTGTACTTCAAGACATCGGTGTATCGGACCGTTATCTTGTACTATGACCCTGATTCGTCCAAGAGTAGCCGACTCTTCGGCTTCTTTCTCCATCATCTGAATATAAGATTTTCGATCGACTCCCCCAATCACCAAACCGTAAACAAAGCTGATTAATGGTTGAAAAAATCCGATAATGCTTAACCTACGACCACGACGTAAGGTTTGTTCGATCTTTTTTTGTTCACCTCGTTGATAATAAGTATAACCAGGCTCACTCCAAGCACAAAATCCTGATTCATCTAAATACTTTAAGTCGATTTCTCCCGCCGCCGCCGCTAACTCCAACATATCTAAGTCTGTTTGCTTGATTTTTCGTACTACGGGGTCTTGTTTGCCTTTATGACTTTTTCTAAGCGAATTTCCAAATGATCCCCTTTTTTTTAGTACCCGTCTTAATCTGTCGGAACTTAGATGTATTTTACGATCGCTCTCTAATTTTTGAGCTAATTGGGAACTGTTATATGTACGTGGTTCTTGTTTTAGGCATTTTTCTAAAAATACGATGTCTTCTTCACTCCATCGAGGCTTCCTCCCTCGACCTGGCAATTCCCAAAGGCTTTCCATGCCTAGCTTTTGCCATTTATGTAACACCTCTCTCACTGTTTGTGGAGTCCAATTAAAATGAACGGCTATTTTCTCAACGTACCAGCCATCTGCATTTAGCCTGATTACAGAAGCTCTGTCTTTGACTTTCTGTGGTACATCCTCAGTTCTAAGTTTTAATAGGGTTTGATCCTGTTGGTCGGTCAAAAATATTCTTAAACGAGCGCCCATGTCTGAGTTACCTTGGTAGATACACCTTCATCTTTACATATTTTCACATACTTTGGTTTTTTTGTACCTACCTACTTACTTCGGAAAACTCCAAACTACTGAACAGCCTTGGTCAATTATCGGCTCAGTACAATCTATCAATAAGACCGATTCCCTACGGGATAGCTGCGCTTCACGCACAATTCACTTCAACTGTACCAATTCCTCTCTCAAAATCAGCATCCTCGCGCCGAATTTAATCCGAGTGCGAATGTTCCCAAACCCCCCCTTAGCAAGGGGGGGAAGAAATTATATATCAACCCCTTAGTAAGGGGGGGCAAGCAGGGTAGATTAATTGTCCCCAAGTAAATTATAATAGTCGAGCGCGAGCGGAGCGAGTCCGCTCGCGCTCGACTATCCTAAGCCGTGCATCAACAATGAATTTAATTGAAGCAATTAAATCAGTACCTGACCACCGACATCCGAGGGGGA
>NZ_JAUBTB010000016.1:0-99785 GCF_036704965.1 Microcoleus sp. F10-B2
AATTTGATTGAATTGGTCTGGCATTCAGCGAAAGAATATATAGCACATCGACTGTTTAAGTCAGTAGAAGAATTGTCAGAATTACTACATAGATTATTAAATGAAGGAGAAATGGTTATTAAATGGGAGCGAAAAATCAAAAATAAAGGCAATGCTATTTTATCCGGTTTAGCTGCGTAGCAGCTTACCTGTGATTTCCTGGAAACAGCTTTAATTGCTCAGCATAATAAAACCGATACAGTCCTAGAAATTGCCGCAGCGGAAAGGGCGATAGCTTTGGAAGCATCTCAATGAAAGCATCCCAGCTATAAATAGGACTTTTGAGACTCTATTGCTGCCAGGAAAGAGTCAGAAGCAAGGAGCCAGAAGAAGTGTTTTTACAAATATGAGATGCTCCCGCCGAGGCAAAATACTTAATAGCCCAACAAACTAATTGATAACACCAGCGATTCAAATATTGCAACTAACCCGAAAACCGAAACAGCGTACAGGATAAATTTATCAATTGCACTGATAAGTAAAAAAAATACTGATAGTAAGAAATCCGGCAATATCTCAGATTGGCAACTGGCGTCGGCAGTTAGTGGCAGCCAGGATCGGAAAAAGAAGCGATCGCAATTGCCCAAATTTTCAACACTCTATTCCTAATTGGCCGACAAGCAACAGAATCCGCGATTAAGCAACAGATGTTGAATGCTAAAATTATTCACCTAGCAACTCACGGGTTGCTCAATGAATTAAAAGAGAGCGAACTACCCGGGGCGATTGCCCAGGCTGCATCTCAAACGGATGACGGCTTGCTGACTTCCAATCAAATCCTCGATTGGCGACTGCAAGCTGAATTAGTAGTGCTGAGTGCCTGTAATACTGGTAGAGGTATCATTACTGGCGACGGCGTGATTGGATCGTCTGCTTCTGTGATGACCGCAGGTGTTACAAGTGTTGTTCTCTCACTTTGGTCTGTTCCAGATGCGCCAACCTGTTTGTTAATGATGGAGTTCGATCGCCAAATGCAGGCAAATCCTGACAAGGCGCAGGCACTGGGCCAAGCAATGCTGACAGTGGCGAAGGAATATCTTAACCGTACCAACAGGGCTGCATTTACTTTAAGGGGAAAATGCGAGTAAGCAATAGGCGAGTTTTTTGCAATTGAACGAGCAAAATACATTCACCAGTCCTGGACGCATCGGAACCGAGAAACCGGATTTTTTAGGTTGGGTGCGGTCTACAACGAGTCTGTTCGTAAAAAAAACCCGGTTTCTAAAGAATCGTGCGTCCAGGACTATTCACCTTAGGAATGAGAATTAAATAACTTACAATTTATTGTTCTTGTGGGATGGGCGTCCCGCCCGTCCCACAAATATGTGTAAATTATTTAATTCGCGATCCTTAAAAACGTTTTTTACAAAATCGGTCTCCTACCTAAAATCCTTAAAGCTAATAACTGATAGCTTAAAGCTTCGCGCTCAACGACATGAATCCTCAACCATTGCGCCTGCGACTGACTTGGACAGATACAGCTACGGGGGATTGTCGATCCCCGATACTCGACTTACCCATCGCTTTGGGACGAATTTTTGAAGCTATGCCCGCCACAATCAACGGGGAACGAGTTTCTCGAATTGCCCTCAGCAGCAGTCAAGTTTCTCGCTTCCATGCAGTGATTGGCACCGAAGGCAACAGTATTGTACTTACTGACACGGGCAGCCGCAACGGTACTTTTGTCAACGGCATTCGCCAAAACCGGTGCGTGCTGGCAAACGGGGATATGCTGCAAGTTGGGCCCTACGCGATCGGCATTTCATTTGCTGTTAATTCCCCTGAAACGCCGTCTGTCAATTCTCACATTTTCTTTAACCCGCAGACCAATGGGCCAGACCCCGCATTTGGCCGGCCTCCGGTGTCGCCGCTTCCTCAAACAGGTAGTAGGGGAGAATTTCCGCCGATCGCATTTTTGCACGCTTCTCAAGTGACAATGCGATCGCTCCAATCTATGGGACTCCCTGTGGCAGAAGTTGATTGGGCTGCCGTTGGCGGGGGTTTAGGCAGCTTGATGTGGGTGGATTTGCTGAGAATTTCCGGGGTGAAAACCGATCGAATTGCGGTTTTGGGCATGGAAGAGCAACCTTACGCCCGCTATCGCCGTTTGTGCCAGAATTCTCAAATTCCGCTGCGGGAACGCCTGCGATCGAATTCTGACTCTTGTCCAGACAACATTTGGGGGTGGCCTCCCTATGCTTTGCGGGAAGCTTGGCAGGAATTGCTGAAAGGGCGTTTGGGGATGTCGTTGAAGTTGATGTGGCAGGTGTTTGCCGAACCGACTTTTGCCGAAACTTATACGCCTCGCGCGGGGAATGTGTTTGATTCTATTGACAGGGAAGTCGATCGAATTGGGTGGAATCAGATGTTTCGCTACGGTAGAGTGCGGGGGATTCGCAAAACAGATGACGGCAGGTACGCGATCGCTTATTCTCGATCGAATGCCGAGTACCGCGACCACGCTTTTTTAATCGCCAAATACGTGCACTTGGCCACCGGCTATCCCGCCATTCAATTTCTGCCGGACTTGCAAGCTTACCGCGAAAAAACCCAGGATTTTGAGTCGGTTGTCAACGCTTACGAAAAGCACGACGGCGTTTACGAAAAATTGGAGGCCAGCGGCGGCAGCGTGTTAATTAGAGGCCGGGGAATTGTGGCTTCGCGGGTGGTGCAGCGAATTTACGAAGCGCGGCAGCGGAACCGCAACATTCAAGTATTGCATTTGATGCGATCGCCCAAACCTCAAGGTAACAAATTTAAACTCGCTCAGCGCAGCGTGGAAAATCACTACGAATTTCAACCTTTTAACTGGCCGAAAGCTTGCTGGGGCGGGGAACTCCGCGTACTTTTGGAAAAAGCCGCCCCCGAATTTCGCCCGCAGTTGCTCACAGACTGGGGCGGCACTACTACAGCGCAGCGCAGGGACTGGCGGCGGATTGTCAAAGAAGGTTTAAGTCAAGGATGGTATCAAATTACCTTCGGCGAAGTCGAGCGAGTCGAGCGCGACAGTCAAAACCGCACGGTGACGTACATTCAGGAGAAGGAACTCAAGGGGCAAATTAAGTTAGAAGCTGATTTTATTATTGATGCTACGGGTTTGGACGCTAAGGTAAAAACCAGTCCCCTATTAAACGATTTGGTAGCTCAATACAATCTTCCCCTCAACGGTTTGGGCCGGCTGAGTGTTAACAACGATTTTGAAGTGCCCGAATTGCGGAATTCTTCTGCTAGCAACACAGAAGGCCGGGTATACGCAGCAGGCGCGATTACTTTGGGAGGGCCTTACGCGCCAGTAGACAGTTTTTTGGGCTTGCAATACGCCGCCTTGCGTTCCGTTGAAAGTCTGGCCGCCAACCGAGCGGCTGGTGTGCGGAAATTGAGCGTTTGGCGATCGTTTGTGCAATGGTTGAAGTGGATTTTTAATAAATCTCCAGATTGATTAGAAACAAAACCGTTTCGCATTCAATCTCAAATCCAAAATCTCAAATCCAAAATCGAATGACTCCCACCTTATTTGGCCGATGGCAAACTCGAATATTATTATTTGCAACTGTAGGCGTTTTAGTAACACTGCCATTTTTTCTAGGTTTAATAACTTCTCAATCAGGCTCAATCTTTTTCTGGATTTTAGGGTATATAGCGATTTTGGGCCTCGGCTGGGATGCTTTATATATCTACATCCAGCAGTTTCGCTGGGATCGAGATTGGCCCGGCGCGTTTCAATTACTCGCTGGAATTTGGGAAGCACTTTTTGTGCTATTTTTAATCAAAATTATCGGTTTGCCGGGGATACCTGCACAAGATTTTGACTTGGGAGCTTTTGCTTTGCATTATAGTTTAGTGTGGCTGGCTATTTATCTGGCATCCCAAACACTGATGCGGATTTTGTTTCCCCACTGGCGTTTCCGTGGCGGCCAATGGTTGTAATAATACCTGTAGCGGTGGGTTTGACCCACAATAATCGCCTCAAACCCAAAATCTAATAAACCCGCCCCGGCTATTCTACCAATTACCAATTCCTCATGCTCAATTCCCAATTCCCAATCCCCTGTATATTCTCATTTTTTTCGGGTGCAGGCTTTCTCGATCTGGGTTTTGAGTCGATCGGCTTTAATATAGCGTATGTCAATGAAATTTTTCCACCTTTCATGCAAGCATACCGCTATTCTCGGCAGTGCCTGAATTTGCCACTACCAGAATACGGATATTGCGAAGGAGAGGAAGCAGATGTAACTCGACTTGTAGGGGGAGAACCAGCTTTTCGCCTGCGGGAATTGATGCAGGATGCCCGCAAGCATCACGATATTGTAGGATTTATCGCGGGGCCGCCTTGTCCTGACTTTTCTATTGGTGGCAAAAACCGGGGTGGGGAAGGAGATAAAGGTCAACTTTCAGCTTCATACATTGAATTGATTTGTCAGCAGCAGCCAGATTTCTTTTTATTTGAAAATGTCAAAGGTTTGTGGAGAACCAAAAAACATAAAGCTTTTTACGACGCACTCAAAAATCAGTTGGCTGATTCGGGATACGTTTTTGCCGAACGTTTAATTAATGCGATAGAATACGGTGTCCCGCAAGATAGGGATAGAATTATTTTGATTGGGCTTAGAAAAAACCTTGTCAAAAACCTGGGCATTTCCATAGAGGAAAAAAGCCAAATGTTACCCGAAAGTTTATTTCCTTGGCAAAGTCAGGTATTATATTCCAAATCAGAAATTTTTTCTCATCCTTGGCCGGAGAGAACTGCCTTTGCAGGTGATGCTTTCGTGCCTTGTCCTGATGACATTCCCCAAAATTTAACGGTAGAATTTTGGTTCCAAAAAAATGACGTTCTCAACCATCCCAATGCCAAACACTATTTCCAACCCAAAGCAGGGCTTAAGCGGTTTGCTTCCGTTGATGAAGGAGATGATTCAAAAAAATCTTTCAAGCGATTGCACCGATGGCGTTATTCGCCAACAGCTTGTTACGGCAATAACGAAGTTCACTTGCACCCTTACAAACTTCGCCGGCTTTCTGTTGCAGAAACACTGGCTATTCAGTCACTGCCAAAAGAGTTTGCACTGCCGCCCAAGATGACGTTGACTAATATGTTTAAAACTGTTGGCAATGGGGTTCCTTATTTGGCTGCACAAGGTATTGCCAAAACAATTTTACATTTTTTATCTCACTAAAAAAACAGAATAGGCAGATACCAGACTTCGCAGATTTTGTCGGTATCTAAAACTATTTGTAGGGATAAGGGGCGCATTGCACAGCCTATAATTATTAAAATTCCCAATTGCCAGACCTATGTCGTTTAACAGAGAAGTGTTATAATAAAGTGTTAAGGTTGAAAACCTATATTTTTTATTTGCCTGCAATTCGCCATGACCGTTAAACCCCGCCGCTATCACATCACTACTTTCGGATGCCAGATGAATAAAGCCGACTCGGAACGGATGGCCGGCATTCTCGAAAATATGGGCTTTGAGTTCTCGGAAGACCCGAACGAAGCTAGCTTGATTCTCTACAATACTTGCACGATTCGCGACAATGCCGAACAAAGAGTTTATTCTAACCTCGGAAGGCAAGCTCATCGCAAGCGCCAAGAACCGGGTTTAACTTTAATTGTAGCTGGATGCGTGGCGCAGCAAGAAGGTGAAGCGCTGCTGCGGAGAGTGCCGGAATTAGACTTAGTAATGGGGCCGCAACACGCTAACCGACTTGAAGATTTGCTGGAACAAGTTTTTGAGGGCAATCAAGTTGTGGCGACTGAAGCTGTTGAGATTATGGAGGATATTACTAAGCCGCGCCGCGATAGCAAGGTGACTGCTTGGGTGAATGTAATTTACGGCTGCAATGAACGCTGCACTTATTGTGTTGTGCCGAATGTTCGCGGGGTTGAACAGTCGCGAATGCCGGAGGCAATTCGCGCGGAAATGGAGGATTTGGGCCGTCAAGGTTACAAGGAAGTAACTTTGTTGGGGCAAAATATTGATGCTTACGGGCGCGATTTGCCGGGAACAAAACCGGACGGCAGCAACCAGCATACTTTGACGGATTTGCTTTATTTTTTGCAGGATGTGCCTGGTGTCGATCGCCTCAGATTTGCTACTAGCCACCCGCGCTATTTTACGGAGAGATTGATTAAGGCTTGTGCGGAATTACCGCAGGTTTGCGAACATTTTCACATTCCTTTTCAGTCGGGAGATAATGATATTTTGAAAGCGATGTCGCGAGGCTATACTCAGGAAAAATATCGCCGGATTATTGATACAATTCGCCGTTATATGCCGGATGCGTCGATTACTGCGGATGCGATTGTCGGTTTTCCTGGGGAGACGGAAGCGCAGTTTGAGAAGACTTTGAAGTTAATCGAAGATGTTGGTTTCGATTTGGTGAATACTGCGGCTTATTCGCCGCGCCCTGGGACACCGGCGGCTTTGTGGGAAAATCAGTTGAGTGAGGAGGTGAAAGCCGATCGCCTGCAGCGAATCAATCATGTAGTCACAACAACGGCGATGGAACGATCGCAGCGCTATTTCGGACGCACTGAAGAGGTTTTGGTGGAAGCCCAAAATCTTAAAGATTCAACTCAGGTGATGGGACGCACTGGCGGCAATCGCCTCACCTTTTTTAAGGGCGATATTGCTGAATTGGCGGGTAAAATGGTGCGGGTTAAAATTACAGATATTCGCGCTTTTAGTTTGACAGGAGAAATAGTGCAATAGTTTTGAGTTTTGGGTTTAATTACAAAAAATAATGTTGGCAAACTCAATACTCAAAACAAAAATTTTAGGGTGTCAAATTGCAACTAGATTTGTGGAAATAAGTAATATCAAATCCGGTAGCATCGGCATTAATATTACCCACAGCTTTCGAGACGGCAGTGCCGTTTCCCTACAATTAATCCCGGTAGGGAAACGGCACTGCCGTGTCCTCTATATAATTCCGGTGCAACCGGAAACGATATAATTGAATATCGGCAGCAAATTATGAATAAACCAATTCGCATTTTGCTGCAAATAGCTATTCCTACAACTGAGGAGGACTGGAGTATTGAGCGTTTATGTTTACTCCGGGAATATCGGGATGCGCGGAAAGACGATGAAGGAAATAAACTGTTTCAAGTCAGGGGAAGAAACCGGAAGCGAATGCGGATGGAAATGATGCAATTTTGGATTAAATGTGGCTGTTTGCTGTGGATTGTGGCGACGGTTTAACTGAAAATGACCGGGGGTGAATTCAGGCTTTTGACAGGCGGGAGGGGGGATTTTAACCGCAGAGAGCGCAGAGAACACAGAGGAAGAGTGGGAGGGAGGAGATAAGTAGTTTTAAGGCGGTTCGTTTCTGCGTTGGCTGCGCTAACTGCGTGTATATTTGTCAAAAAGTGCTAGGAGTATTGAAAAATGACAACGATGCGGATCGGGCTATTGTTCGGGGGGCGATCGGGCGAACACGAAGTCTCAATTAGTTCGGCGCGGGCGATCGCCCGTGCCCTCGCTGCTGACGAAAATGCCTCTAAATACGAAGTTCTGCCCTTTTACATCCAAAAAAACGGCCGCTGGCTGTCGGGAACATTACCTCAAGAAGTCTTAGCCACCGGAAAACCTCTGGAAATAGAGGAACAAATAGGACAAAACGACTCTCCCGCTGGACAGTTTCCTAATTTTAATTCCGTAGATGTTTGGTTCCCTGTTTTGCACGGACCAAACGGCGAAGACGGTACGGTGCAAGGGTTGCTGAAATTAATGCAAATTCCTTTTGTCGGTTCCGGGGTTTTAGGTTCGGCGCTGGGAATGGATAAAATTGCGATGAAAATGGCTTTTGCTCAGGCTGGTTTGCCGCAGGTAAAATACATCGCTGTCAACCGTTCCGAAATCTGGTCTAATCCTTGCGTTTTCCCCAAACTGTGCGATAAAATTGAAGCAACTTTGGGCTATCCTTGCTTTGTTAAACCGGCGAATTTGGGTTCGTCTGTGGGAATTTCTAAAGCTCGATCGCGCGCTGAGTTAGAAGCAGCTCTCGATAGCGCCGCCAGCTACGACAGGCGGATAATTGTCGAAGCGGGTGTGGTTGCTAGAGAATTAGAATGTGCAGTTTTGGGTAACGACAATCCCAAAGCTTCAACGGTGGGAGAAATTACTTTTCAAAGCGATTTCTACGACTACGAAACTAAATATACCCTGGGACAAGCCGACTGCTCAATCCCGGCAAAAGTCAGCGGTGCGATCGTCTCGCAAATCCAAGAAATGGCAGTACAAGCATTTTTGGCTGTAGACGCGGCAGGTTTAGCCCGAGTAGACTTTTTCTACATTGAATCAACCGGAGAAGTTTTGATTAATGAAATCAACACTTTCCCCGGATTTACAGCTACCAGTATGTATCCGCAAATGTGGGCAGCGGACGGCATTTCTTTCCCGGAATTAGTAGACCGTTTAATTCAATTAGCTCTCGAACGGCACGGGGAAAAAGATTGAATCGCGCGCTGCAAAATGCTGCCTTGCCAACAGCAAAAAATATTTTTTTCGCAGGTGATATATCCATAGCAGCGGAAACGATATAACATGGTTGTGGCAGGCACTGCCTGCCAGCAACCCAATTTCCGCTGCTGGTCGAGCAACTGGGAATTTTCAGCGGTCGGGTATAAATAAATGCAACATAAAATGGTTAACGGAGAAGGGCGAATAGCAGTGTCAATCTCACATCTTGCATCTCAAATTTTAGCTCGATTAACTTAGATGAGACGTTTCACTCAACTGCCGCAGTGGTGGACTTACGGACTGGTATTTCCCCTAGCGGTACTCAACTGCTGGTTAGCCCTCCTAGTCTTTGAATATTTTCGCGCCCTGATTACAGTTTTGGTCGTCGCTACAGTGCTGTCTTTTTTGCTAGATTATCCAGTGCGCTTTCTGCACAGATACGGCCTGAAGCGCGATCGAGCAGTTTTGTCGGTATTGTTTTTGACTTTACTGCTATTGGTGGTTTTAGGTGTCACTCTCGCCCCGATTCTGCTAAACCAAATTACTGAACTTGCCACCCGACTGCCGACTTGGATAGTTTCTGGCACAGAACAGATTGAAGCGTTCCACAAGTGGGCTGAGAATCGCAATCTCCGCATTGATGTTAGCGGTTTGACTACCAAATTGAGCGATCGACTTTCATCTCAATTGCAGTCACTCACTGGCGAAGTTCTCAAATTTGGCTTGGGTGCTGCAGACGGCCTGTTGAATTTCCTCCTCACAATAGTCGTGACATTCTACTTGCTTTTGCACGGCGATCGCGTGTGGGAAGGCTTGTTTAAATGGTTTCCCTCCAAGCTGAGCCTTCAATTGCGACATTTGCTGGCGCGCAGCTTCCACAACTACTTCGTCGGGCAAGCAACTTTGGCGGGTTTGATGGGACTGTCGATGACTGTTGCTTTCTTAATTTTGCGAGTTCCCTTCGGACTGCTGTTCGGTTTGGGTGTGGGTGTAATGACCATAATTCCCTTCGGAGCACCTTTAAGTATTTGTATTGTCAGTTTGCTGATCGCATTAAACAACTTTTGGCTCGGTGTCACAGTTTTAGCTGTCGCTACAGTAATTGAGCAAATAATTGAAAGCGGGGTTGCTCCTCGGTTATTAGGCGGTTTTATCGGTCTCAATCCCGTGTGGATTTTAGTGGCGCTGCTGGTGGGGGTTAAGGTGGCGGGAGTAGCCGGTTTGTTAGTTGCTGTGCCGATGGCTGGTTTTATTAAGAATACTGTTGATATTTTGGAAATTTCGAGGCACAAGTCGAGGGAAATCGATTCGGTTAGTTCCATTGAACCTATGGAGCAATAAAATTGCCAACTCTGTTAAAATCTAAAATTTTAACAGAGTTTTTCCGGTTATTTTGACTTATGTTTAGTTAATACTTTAGCTTGAGGATTTACAGGTTTTTTACTTCCTGCTTGAGGCTTAGGCTTTCCGGGTGCTTTAGCTCCTGTGGTGGATGCAGCCGGAGTGAAAAACCGGGTTTATACGTTAACGCCGATCGCTCGCAACGAAGATTTTGACTCTTAACCGGGTTTTTGTGAGTCCATGACTGTTGTAGAGTTCGGATATCAATCCTGTGAATATTTCATGCCAATGCGGAATATCCTGGTCTGCGATCGTAGTCTTGATTATGGAAGTGTGAGGTAATTCGCCAGTGCTACCTGAGTTCGATCGCTCTCAAAAGCTGGAATCAACAAATTGCCTGCGGCTGTCCGGTTTCTACCCCACCTTGTAGGGTAAACCCCACCACTCAAGCAGACATCACAAATGCTTGAATTAAAATTAAAGAGCCTGTACTTCTAACTTAATTACAGTAGGTGCTAAAAATGCAAAACCATAATTATAACTCTCGCTCTAACTCCCACCAAATCAATACTATGTCAACCCAAAATATGCCTGCATCTCAGCGTTCTAGCAGTTTTGCTTTCCCGAAAAAAATTGCTTTTTTATCTCTCCTTTTACTCGGCTCCACTGCAACTGTTGGGTGCAATGCCCTAACTTCTCAAGTTCCTGGAAGTTCTAACGCGATTCAAGCTCAACCTTCAACTCCAGCGCCAATCTCAGCATTGCCTGCAAATATATTACCCTCTCAAGACTCTAATTTTGTCACTAAAGTTGTCCAGGAAGTCGGCCCGGCAGTGGTGCGGATTAATTCTTCTCGCACGGTGAGGAACCAAGTTCCAGATGAGATCCCCGAGCAATTCCGCCGTTTCTTCGGCCCGGAATCTCCGATTGAGCCAGGAAATCGAGTAGAAAGGGGTTCGGGTTCGGGTTTTGTTTTTGGTTCCGACGGCCGCATTTTGACTAACGCTCACGTTGTTGATGGCGCGGATACGGTGACGGTAAAACTGAAGGATGGCCGCGAATTTGTCGGCAAAGTTTTAGGCGTCGATACAGTTACTGATGTGGCTGTTGTTAAAATAGAAGCTAACAATTTGCCTGTGGTGAATTTGGGCAAATCAGAAGAACTACAGCCGGGAGAATGGGCGATCGCGATCGGCAATCCCCTCGGTTTGGACAATACTGTGACTGTGGGCATTATTAGCGCTACAGGCCGTTCTAGCGCCGATGTCGGCGTTCCCGACAAGCGCGTCAGCTTTATTCAAACCGACGCTGCGATCAATCCCGGTAATTCCGGCGGGCCGCTGCTGAACCAGCGCGGCCAAGTTATCGGGATGAATACGGCGATTATTCAAGGTGCTCAAGGATTGGGTTTTGCTATTCCGATCGATCGAGCACAACAAATTGCCGACCAATTAGTAACAGCAGGAAAAGCCGAACATCCTTATCTCGGCGTTCGGATGTTGAGCATTACTCCCGAAATCAAGAGAGAATTTAATCAAAATCCCAACACCAAATTGAGGCTGACTGAAGATAAAGGCGTGTTAGTTTTGGGAGTTGCGAAAAATTCTCCGGCGGCACAAGCTGGAGTTCGCCTTGCCGATGTCATCAAGAAAATCAACGGTACAGAAGTAACTGATGCTGGCAGCGTACAGCAAATTGTTGAGAAAAGTACAGTGGGCAGCGATCTGCAGCTTGAATTGAGCCGCGGCGGACAACCTGTTACTGTGGCGGTGAAAGCGGGTGCTTTTCCAGCGGATCAGCAGCGGTAGAATTGTTGATTGCAACTTAGATCTTACACCATTGTCAATAATCCTTTTAGGAACAGGCTTTCCGGCCTGTTCCACAAGAAAATTAATCTCTTGTGGAACGGGCCGGAGAGCCCGTTCTTGAGAATGGTGCAAGAGGTGAGTTTTAACCGGATTGGTCTGTGAGAAGGGTTTAAACCTCCGGCGGGATGTCGGGGGTAGTCATTATAGTAAGTTACCATAATTTATATGGGTTATTAAGAGGTAGAAAAATGGCTAACATTAATCGGAGGCGTAGTGAAAATATTAACGGTAACTTTTATGTAGACAATACCTGCATTGACTGTGATACTTGTCGGTGGATGGCACCTGAAGTATTTACTCAAGCAGGAGAACAGTCTGCTGTTTACCACCAGCCAACTAATGAAACTGAAGAAATGCGATCGCTCGCGGCTCTTTTGTCTTGTCCCACAAGTTCGATCGGCACTGTAGAAAAACCCAAAAGCATCAAACAAGCCCAGCAACTGTTGCCCGCACTCGTAGCAGAAAATGTCTATCACTGCGGCTACCACTCAGAGAAATCCTACGCCGCAGCCAGCTATTTAATTGTCCGCCCCGAAGGAAATATTTTAGTTGATTCTCCCCGTTTTGTGCCGCCGCTAGTCAAAAACATAGAAGCAATGGGCGGCATTCGCTATATGTACTTGACTCACCGCGATGATGTGGCAGATCATCAACAATACCACGACCATTTTGGGTGCGATCGCATTCTCCATGCTGACGAAATTAACGCGGATACTCGCAGTGTTGAAATTCAATTGTCGGGCAGCAAACCGCATCAAATAGCCGATGATTTGTTGATTGTACCTGTTCCCGGCCACACGAAAGGTCACACAGTTTTGCTTTACAATAACAAGTTTTTGTTCAGTGGCGACCATCTTGCTTGGTCGGAAAGTTTGCAGCAGCTAGTTGGCTTTCACGATGTCTGTTGGTATTCTTGGCCGGAACAAATCAAATCTATGCAGAATTTGGCTAATTACTCGTTTGAATGGGTGTTGCCGGGACACGGCCGCAGGTATAATGCCGATCGACAAACAATGAGCAATCAAATGCAAAAGTGTATTGCTTGGATGCTCGATGCTTAATGCGATCGGGTTCATAACTCCGACTCAGCCAGATTCATTTGACCCCGGTAGCCTGTGAAAATCCGACTGCCATCTTTGAGAATATGAATCTCAATCCGATCGCTCGCCCAAGTGAGTCGATTCCCAAAAGCAGGATTGAAAAGATGTACGCGCTGGTTGCTGGAAGAAACGAGAGAATCGGGTGAGTGGACTGCCAAAGACTGCACGTAGGCACCATCGATTAAAATATCGAGTTGTTCCAGCAACTCCTCAGCACCGGCGGGCCCCTGTTCCGATCGCAATTGTTCTAACGTGAAGCCAGTAAACGACATGACATTTAATCCCGCTGCTTTGACTTGGCGTGCCAAATCTGCCAAAGCAGGAACTTGCCAAAAAGGTTCTCCGCCCGAAAAAGTGACGCCTTGATTGCGAGGATTGCTGAGAATCTGCTGGACAAGGGCATCAACGCTGATTAGCCGATCGATCTCAAAAGACCAAGAAGCCGGATTAAAGCAGCCCGGACACTCCCGCAGACATCCTTGCACCCAGATGACGGCTCGACGACCCGGCCCATTCACTTCCGACTCGTCTACATATCCCATGATGTTGAGATAGCCAGGGAGAAATTCTAAAAGCTGAAAATATGGGTTTGTTTTCTGAGGTTTCATCGGTTCTTTGCCTCTTGTTTTAATAATGGGTAACGCACTGGAATTCCTGTGACACGTTCAATACGATCGCCAAAAACCTGTAGCACTTCAGGATGGACTTGCTTGAGTTGCCTTGTCGGATATAAACAGGCCTTGGGCGGATCGTTCCCTCGTGCTTCTAGCTGATGCGTCAGGGGGCAAAGTCGCGTCGGCGTGTTGAGTTGGATTTCGTCCGGTAATAATGCTTGCATCCGCCGGATGTACTCTGCCCGATCCTGTTCGTTCCAGTCGGTGAGTAGCATCGTCTGAATTGCCAGGTGTCCTGAATAGAGTTGGCGAAATTGAAGTAAACCGGCCCAAATGTCCTGGAGGTTGATGCTTGGCATGGGGCGATTGATGCGACAGAATGATTCAGCAGCAATGGCATCAACTTTGACAGCTACCCAATCGGCGATCGCCAGTTCGTCACACACGGCGCGATCGCCCAGCAAACTGCCGTTGGTCAATACCCCAACCGGCTTCCCGGTCATCTGCTTCGCCACAACCAGAATTTCGCCTAAATTCAGCGCCAGAGTTGGCTCACCGCTACCGCTGAGGGTGATGGTGTTCGCATCGCCGACAGGGAAGGATTGCAGATCCTGTTGAATTTTCTGAGTCGGGACAAAAACCTGGCGGTTGCAACTCTGGTGTTCAATCTCACCTAACTGGCAATACACACAGTTAAACGAGCAAGTAGAATCAGGCCCGATCGGATCGATCCCTAGCGATCGCCCAAAGCGCCAGGATTGCACTGGGCCGTAAACAGAAGTAAAGGGTGTAGTGACTGTAGACATCGCTTCAGCTCGAGCTCCTATATTTTTATTAGAACTTACGCACAAAACCCGGTTTCTCTGAAAAATCGTCGATATTCCTGTGAGATATTGACGCAGAAACCGGGTTTTTGGTCTCTCATGCGTAAATCCTGTTGGTGATTCTAAGGTGTGCCATTTTGAGTCGGTGGCATCACCACTTTTCGGGCAATACCCAATCTCTTTAACAGCCAAATTGCCCACCAGGTAGGATCGTACTCCCACCAGCGCCAGCCTGCTTTGGCCACGTTAGGATGGGCGTGGTGGTTATTGTGCCAACCTTCGCCGTAGGTGAGAATGGCCGCCCACCAAAGATTGCGGGAGTTGTCGTTTGTGTCAAAGGTACGGTATCCCCACAGGTGAGTGACCGAGTTAATAAACCAGGTGCTATGCCACAGTAAAACAGCTCGGACAAACATACCCCAGATGACAAATGACCATCCCCCCAGTGCATACAGCAGTAGCCCCAAGGGGATTTGCAGCAGCAAAAAGTTTCGATTCAGCCAGCAATAAAATCGATCGCGTGTCAGATCGGGGGCAAACCGCTGGTACTGTTCATAATCGAAGAATTCTGAATGCGGGTAGAAAATCCACAGCATATGGCTCCACCAGAACCCCCGACGGGCTGAGTAGGGATCTTTATCGATATCCTCGGTATAGGCGTGGTGTAGCCTATGACCCGCCACCCAGAAAATTGGCCCTCCTTGTAAAGCAGTGGCACCGATCAGGGCGATCGCATATTCCAGCCATTTAGGCACCTGAAAACTGCGATGGCTCAATAGGCGGTGATAGCCCAAACAAATGCCAATACTGCCAAATAACCAGTGCAAAAAGAGGGTCATCCCCAAGGCTGACCAGGAAAAGCACCAGGGGGCTAAGAGAGCGAGGGCATGAACAGTCGTGAAAAAGAAGACCGCAGTCCAATCCAGCGGAGCTCGAGTCGGAGTTGTTTGCATTACAAAATTTCAAATGGCTTTGGAAAAGGTTGTGGTTGTACGATCGCCTGTACGATCGCCGAGGTAAGCATCAAACACCGATGCAATATTCCGAATTAGCAAGCGCCCGATCGCAGTTACTTCAATCCCATCGCCCCAACGTTTGATTAACCCATCGGCTTCTAAGGCATCAAGTTGGGGCAAAACCCGAGCGAAATAGTCATTGAAATCGAGATCGAAACCGAGATGATATTTTTCTTCCAAATCTTGCACTGACAGTTGGAATTGACACATTAATTCCATGATTACCGTGCGCCGAATCAGATCGTCCTGGCTCAGTCGAACGCCTTTTTCGATTGCTAATTCACCCGCATCGATCGCCCGATAAAAGTCTTTCAATCGCTTGTGGTTTTGGGTATATACATCCTGCAACATACTGATGGAAGTCATGCCAAAGCCCAACAGATCCGATTCGGGCTTGGTTGTATACCCCTGAAAATTCCGATGTAGTTGCCCAGCTTGTTGCGCGATCGCTAGTTCATCATTGGGCTTGGCAAAGTGATCCATACCAATAAACACATAGCCATTTTGGGTCAGTTGGGCGATCGTACGTTGCATAATTTTCAGCTTTTCGCCAGCAGTCGGCAAAGCAGATTCCGGCATCCGTTTCTGAACCGGTTTGAGCCAGGGAACATAGGCAAAATTAAAGACGGCAATGCGATCGGGATTTAATTGCAAGGTCTTCTTTACCGTTTCTTGGAACGTTGCTTGTGTCTGGAAAGGTAAGCCGTAAATCAAATCTACATTGACACTTTCAAACCCAGCTTCCCGAATCCAATCCATCACATCAAACAACATCGCTTCGGGCTGCACCCGATTGATTGCTTCCTGCACGGTGGGATTAAAGTCTTGAATGCCAAAGCTAATCCGATTGAATCCTAATTGTCGCAAAAAGAGAATGTATTCGCGATCGATATAGCTAGGATTGACTTCGATCGATATTTCTGCAGCGTCATCGAACCGAAAATATCGATTTAACTGGTTCCAGAGACACTCTACCTGACTTCGATCGAGATAGTTGGGCGTGCCGCCTCCCCAGTGCAACTGATGCACCAGCCGATCGGCATCCACCAAACTGGCAACTTGGTGAATTTGGCGAGCGAGATAGCCTAAATAGGGTTCTGCTAACTCCTTGCGCTGGGTGATGATGGTATTGCAGCCGCAGAAATAACAGGGCGTTTCACAAAACGGAATGTGGCAGTAAAGCGATAAGGGGGTTTGTTTGTGATTCCCGACGGCGATCGCGGTTTTAAATGCGTTGCGATCGAAGTCAGTAGTTAATTCAGTGGCGGGTGGATAGCTGGTATAGCGGGGTAAAGGCTGGTTGTATGTATTCAACAATGCAGCATCAAATTCAACCGTTTGTGATAACTGTTTCATTAACTAATGTGTCCTTCTGTTGTTGTGTAAGTTCAGAGCCCCGGCATATTTTAGAGATACGATCGATCTTGTTTTCCTTGGGCGAGTTATTTCGCGACAGATTCTCGCTTGGCATGAGGGCTGCGGCCTTCTGTGCTACCGGGGCGATCTTGCCGAGTCAGCAAATCAAAGGTATGTTCTCCGATCGCAGCTTTTACATCGGCTTCGAGTTCGTGCATCACCTCCCGGTTGAGGGCAAATGCCGTATTTGCTTCTGCGACAATTCGCTCGATCGTGTCAGCATCCACCGGAAACTCATCAAAGGTTTGGCGATAGCGTTCCTTAAATACTCGCCTTGCTTCTGGTGTCGAGATTTGGGAAAATTCATAGAAATTTGTTCCTTGATCCGGCGGCAGAGACAACGCCGATCGAATTACGTTTTTCAAGCTTTGTCCGCCGGATAAATCACCCATGTAGCGGGTGTAGGCATGGGCAATCAGCAGGACTGGATCGGTTTTTGAGAGGCTTTGAATGCGATCGCGATACACGCAACCCGCTGGCGAAGCCGTAATTTCCTCCAGCCAATTTTCACCGTAATAAAAAGCTAGATCGCAAGCCAGATTCTCAGTGCGATTTAACTCGGGGAAATAGAGAGTCCCCATAATCGGGTGGTTGACATGGTTTTGCAAAGCCGTTTCTAGGGCGCTGTAAACAAAGTACAAATCGGCAAATAGTTTACGCAAAGGTTCCGGTTCCACAATGCCTTTGAGAAAGCATTTCATAAATGCCGTATTTTCGGCTGTGGTGTGGGATTGCATCGTGCCTTCTCGGAGGCGTGTCGATAGATTAGTCATGGCAATATCTCCTAATTAATCGCGGTTCTGGACGATTCAGCATTAATCGACGGCAGTAAATAAAGGCGCAACAACTGCCAGACGATCGCAGCAATCCAAGGTAATTTTTGGCAAAATTGGATGGCGGCAGGGCGCTGGTTACTTGAGATTTCTGCTAGCTTCTGATTGGCGATCGCGCATCGATCCAAACGGGGAAAGAATTCTGGATGGTGAGTATCTAAAATACTGGGAAACGCCCGTTTTGCCGTTTCATTGGTGTGATGAATCACCTGCTTGTTATATTCATCGGGGTCGATGCCGATCGAGTCATAAAATGTGGATCGTTCCAACACCGTCATAGTGTGGGTGGCAAACACCGTCAGTAGGAAAAAGCGCGCCCAGAGTCTTGCCTTCCAGTTATTCCAAAGCTGAGGCTGCGATCGCAACAAAGCCTTAAAGAAATCCCCATGCCGATTTTCGTCCTGACACCAATTCTCGAAGTAGCGAAACAGGGGATAAATTTGATGTTCGGGATGTTGTTCGAGATGGCGATACACCAAAATATAGCGCCAGTAGCCAATCTTTTCTGACAGATAAACCGTATAAATTACCCATTCAGGAGGGAAGAATGTGTAGGTACGATTTTTTGTTAAATAGCCCAGATCGAGAGACAACCCAAAATCGGCCATAGCCTTATTCAAGAAACCGGCATGGCGCGCTTCATCCCGTGCCAGTAGGTTAAAGGCTTCCGATAACAACGGTTGGCGATTCTTGAGTTTGCGGGAGAGTTCTTTGAACAACAGAAAACCCGAAAATTCCGAGGTACAGGAGCGCTCTAGAAAGTCAATAAATGCCTTTCGCGTTTCGCCATCAATGTTGTCCCAGGATTGCTCAAACTCCTGATTGCGGACAAAATGGTAGCGGTTATAGTCCGCGCGCAATTCTGCTACAACTGCTTCTAATTCCGCTTGTTGCCCGGACAGATCCAGTTCGGCAACGGCATCAAAATTGGTGGTGTAAAAGCGGGGGGTTAACAGGGTTTCTTGAACGGGTGCTTTAATGCCGGATGGCAGACCAGCAGACTCCGATTTACTAATTGAACTGACCATAGGAGTGGATGATTCAGGATTGATGACTGTCTAGCAATTGTTCCTTAATCCGCGATCGCCCACAAGTCAGTTACCAGTGCTATCCTATAGTTACTTGAGGTAAAGCATTGAAGCCAATAGGAGGCTTGAGCCATTTCTAAAGAAATATTAATTTTCGGGTTTTGCAGATCGAAAAAACGTTACAAACATTTTAGAAGTCCAACCCAGCTTGAGATTGCGATCGCGCAGTTATCTACCCCTGGAATATCCATTGTGAATGGAGTTTATGGTGGAACCCAGTCAGTGCATAGAAATTAAATGTCCGATTCAATTTGTGCTGGATTTGTTGGACAATAAATGGTCAATTTTGGTTCTACGCGAACTGTTTGGAGGCGCGAGGCGTACCCACGAATTACTCGCGGCACTTCCTGGCATCAGCACCAAAACCCTCACCCAACGCCTCCGAGAGTTGGAATCTCAAGGGTTAGTCGATCGGCGTGTTTATGCCGAGATTCCACCCCGTGTAGAATATTCCCTCACGCCCAAGGGTCGCCAAATTCAACCGGTGATGGCAGCCCTGCATCAAGTAGGATCGCAGTGGCTGGGACAGGAAAGTTGTATTTGTCCCCTAACACACTCGGATGCTGAGGACGATCGCATGGACGCTTCAGGTCTAATTTCAAATTAAAAATGTCAGAATTATTCATCTCTCTCTTCTCCTCAGTCTCCTCTGCGTCCTCTGCGGTTTAATCATTCCGGTTCTGGGAGGTGAATTCCGTGGGTTAAGTTAACTCCCGCTAAGAATTAGCCTTGGGAATAGCCACCAAAGTCATAGAATTAGCCGGGTATGTTGCCATAAAACCATATTTACATACTCTCAAGCCCCAGTTACCCGTGCTAATTTTATTTACACCGTAGATGTCGGGGCTGATGGAATGTCGATCGGCTGTAACATCAACAGACAAAGCCGGGCCGATAGTTTGGGCGATCGCCATTTTGATGTAAGCTGTTGCTGCCACTATCCCCAAAGCAGCCACAAAACCTAACAATAATATGATAATCCAACTCGATTTATTTTAGGGGGATCGCCACACAAATCCTGCATTCATTTGGATAAAGTCTGAAAACTGCTTGTGCGATCCAAAAATGTTAATTAAATTATCCTAATCTCTTATTCACATTATAGAAGATGTTGAAGTCAGCAGTCACTACCCAAGCTTTTCAGCAGAATCTCAACAAGTCTATACACATGGGTTCCTAGTGTTGGTGGCCAATCTTGCTGAGCACTTGGATGTAGATTTTTTGCTCGATTTACTGCATCTTTTGTCTTGGGCTTGTAAGCAGAGATATCCAGATTGCTACCATTGTAACTTCCTAAAATTATTCGTAGTCTTTTCTTGAATTCATCGCACTTGCAAGTCTGATCCTCCTGAGTATTAATATCTTCAAAGTGTAAAGTTAACCATACTTCAAAACAAGGATTGCTAATAGCTAAATAATAACCTCTTTGCCTAGCTTGACTACAGACAGAACTCAATTTTTTGTCCCCCCAACGATCCCTATCAGAAACCAGCCAAAGCATATCATCCTTACTTAGATCGTATCGTTCTTTGAATTTATCTAAACGTTCTAAAACATATTCAGGTGCAGACTTACCATCTTCTGTAGTTGCTAATATCTCGACTTTGATTCTGGTGCTCTTAAACATCCCAAAATATTGCTTTTCAGTTTCCTTACCTTCCGTAGCAACTATAAATAGTTTTGTATCTCTCCGGTCGTGTTCGCGATCTAATAATTTTGTTCGCTTAATTTTTGCCATTGCTATTACTTAGTTATCACGGATAGATCGGTTTCACAATTAAGCCAGCCTAAACTTTGTGGATTTCCAAAGAAGGGAATAGCTCCAAAACGTCCATTCAAATAACCTTTCTCAATTTTCAGATCTGGTCTCATTTTGAATTCGGCTAAAGAGTAAAGATTAGACACACCTTGTTCGCTCTTTTCAACAAACCAAATTTCATCCCGTCGGAGTAAATCTAAGTCTAGCAAATTGGTATCATGGGTTGTAAAAATGAGTTGGTTTTTTTTGTCTCTACAATTGATTGCTACTTGTACAAAATTCCGAGAAAGCAGAGGATGCAAACGTCTATCAAGTTCATCCAGAAAAATCACTTTTTCTTCTTCTTGCTTTAAAATAAAAAGAGCAGGAATCAAATTAATGAGACGTTGAGTTCCTTCTGATTCCTCTTCTATTGAAAAGTCAATAAATTCTCCCTCTTCACTGCGATGACGAGTTCTGAGTTGAATCAAGGTTAATTGACTCCGATCGTCCTTAAAGAGTAGAAATCTTGTACCTTCTAAGTTTTCAATCATTGCAATTGAATTTTTTTCTGCTTTATTCAGCTCTTGAATAAGATTATCTCTTAAAACTTTAGGCAGAGTTGGCAAGTGTCGCTCAAAATCCAACTCTACTTTCTCTGTTACTATTGAATCAATTCCTGTTCCTGCAAACTTCAGAAACTCACTGAGAAAGTCCGTAAATGATTCATCACTGAGTATACTAATTTCCAATGGTGTGTAATCTGCTTCTGCGGGAATAATAGTTAATACTTTTAGAAACCAGTCAAAAATATGTTGTAAAGAAGTAACATTTCGCTCAAGAGATTCTGTCAAAAAAAGTTGATTGGGGCGAGTTCCTTGTGCAATAAAATCGAGAAACTGTTGATGTTTCTTACTTCGACCTTTAAGTTTTAAACCATATTCTACTGTAGTTTCTTTTTTTGATGACGTGACCCGCTCAAAGTACATCACTTCCCGCTTTTTGCCCTGAGGGATTCCATAAAGCCATTCTTCAAAAATTTGCTCTCTATTTAATTTAAACCCGTAGGAGTATCGATCGCCTTGGTGCGTAAAAATAAACTCAAACTTGCTAGGTTGCTTACTATAATCACCCAGTTTGAATGGAGAAACAGGGATAGTTTGACTGGTGCGAGTTCCCTGTACAACTAAGTTTTTGGCAAAACTTATAGCCTCGATCAGATTTGACTTGCCTGCTGCGTTTGCTCCGTAGATTGCTCCAATTGGCAATATCGATCGCCCTTTTCCTGCTGCATCTTCAGCAAGGTGATCTATATGTTGTTGGTCACTATTAACTCCCACCATACTAAAAGTGACTTCATCCCTGAAGGATAAGAAATTTTGTATAGTAAGTTGAATTAACATTGTTTTTACCTATTAGGAGGCATTGGATTACACTACTTTCACCGATTATGGTAGCCTAAAACAGGTATTTAGGAGAAAAAATCTCCTAAATTACCTAGTTTTATGCAAAGTTCATCTATCTAGACGGAGATGTGGGGGATGCCAAGGGACTCTCAACTCAGAGCCAAACGAGATTTAGCATAAATTTCAGTCTTGACTGTAAGCCTCCATTGGCAAACAAGAACAGACAAAATTGCGATCGCCAAACGCATTATCTATCCTGCCCACCGCCGGCCAAAACTTATGTTCGCGAGTCCAAGGTGCCGGATAAGCCGCTTGCGCGCGAGTATAAGGACGATTCCACTCATCAACCATCAGAGATTCTGCGGTATGTGGCGCATTTTTCAAGACGTTATTTTGCGCGTCAACATTACCGTTTTCAATCTCCGCAATTTCCGATCGAATTGCCATCATTGCATCGCAAAAACGGTCTAATTCCTGCTTCGATTCGCTTTCCGTCGGTTCCACCATGACCGTACCAGCAACCGGCCAAGAAACCGTCGGCGCGTGATAGCCGTAATCCATCAACCGTTTAGCGATATCTTCGACTTCAATGCCTGCTGTCTTTTTGAGCGATCGCAAATCCAGAATACACTCGTGCGCCACCAAACCAGCTTTCCCTTTGTACAAAACCGGATAATAAGATGCTAACCGTTTTGCCATATAATTAGCATTAAGAATTGCTACTTTTGTCGCCTCAGTTAAACCCACTCCTCCCATCATCCGAATGTACATCCAAGAAATAGTCAAAATGCTAGCACTTCCCCAAGGTGCTGCGGAAACAGCACCAACTGATTGGGATATTTCGCCTTTAGGAAGGGAGGATTTGATGTTGCTCCCCCCCTTAGTAAGGGGGGGTTGGGGGGGGTAAGATTTTAATTCTTCATCAGTAGAAGGTAAGAAAGGCATCAAATGAGACATTACCCCAATAGGCCCCATACCAGGGCCGCCGCCGCCGTGGGGAATACAGAAAGTTTTGTGCAAATTCAAGTGACAAACATCAGCACCAAAATCACCGGGGCGGCACAAACCAACTTGAGCATTCATATTTGCGCCGTCCATATAAACTTGTCCGCCGCAGTTGTGGACAATCTCGCAAATATCTTTAATTTCTTCCTCAAAAACGCCGTGCGTTGATGGATATGTCACCATCAATGCCGCCAATTCATTTTTGTGCTTTTCGGCTTTTTTTCGCAAATCTGCGACATCAATATTGCCCTGGGAATCGCACTCGACAGCAACTACTTTCATCCCCGCCATCACCGCGCTAGCCGGATTTGTACCGTGGGCTGACTGGGGAATCAAACAGATATTTCGGTGAGATTCGCCTCGGTGTTCGTGGTATTGGCGAATAACTAACAAGCCCGCGTATTCGCCTTGGGAACCGGCGTTGGGCTGCAAAGAAATTCCCGCAAAACCGGTGATTTCTGCCAGCCACTGTTCGAGTTGCACGAACATCATTTGATAGCCGCGAGTTTGATCGCGGGGTGCAAAGGGATGTATCTTGCCAAATTCCGCCCAAGTCACCGGCACCATCTCCGCTGTTGCATTCAATTTCATTGTGCAAGAACCCAAGGGAATCATCGATGTATTTAGCGATAAGTCCTTGGCTTCTAAACGGTGCAAATAGCGCAAAAGTTCAGTTTCTGAATGGTAGCTGTTGAAAACTGGGTGGGCGAGATAGCTGCTGGTACGATCGCAAAAATCTGGTAAGGTCAAATAGGAACTCAATGCGTCTGCATCCAGCGGAATGTTGAGAGCATTCTCCCCGTCAGCCCTGATATAATCCTTATCCTGTGCAAAAATTTTCCACAAATCTTGCACATCTTCAGGGGTGACAGTTTCATCTAAAGTGATTCCCACTGTCGAATCATCAAAAACTCGCAGATTAATTTGGCGTTCTTTAGCAGCTTCTAGAAGTTCTGACAGCGGTTTGTCTCCCAATTCTACCCGCAAAGTATCGAAGAAAGGTTGAGAACCAATTTTGTATCCGAAACTTCTTAAACCGGATGCCAAAAGTGCTGTTAAACTCCATACTTTCTCAGCAATGTCTTTCAGTCCAGACGGGCCGTGATAAACAGCATACATACTCGCCATCACTGCCAGCAAAACTTGAGCAGTACAAATATTGCTGGTTGCTTTTTCGCGGCGGATGTGCTGTTCGCGAGTTTGCAAGGCCAAACGCAAAGCAGATTTGCCGTTGGCATCTTGAGAAACGCCGACGATTCTCCCGGGAACTTGCCGTTTAAACTCTTCTCGCGTGGCAAAATAGGCGGCGTGGGGTCCTCCGAATCCCATCGGCACTCCGAAGCGCTGAGTGCTTCCTACGGCTATATCCGCGCCGAATTCGCCGGGGGGTGTGAGCAAGCAAAGGCTCAAAATGTCGGCGGCTACTGTGACTAATGCGCCGACTTCGTGTGCCGATCGAATAAAATCCCTATAGTCGTAAATTGCGCCGTCTGTGGCGGGGTATTGCAGGAGAGCGCCGAAGATTGTACGATCGAACTCAAAGCTTTGATGGTCGCCGACAATTACCTCAATTCCCAACGGCTTAGCGCGAGTTTGCACCACTTCCACAGTTTGAGGGTGGCAATCCTGGGAAACAAAAAACGCTTTTGCCCCCTTTTTGCTGGCGCCGTAACTCACCGCCATCGCTTCCGCCGCCGCAGTCCCTTCATCCAGCAAAGAAGCGTTGGCAATTTCTAAACCCGTGAGGTCAATTATCATGGTTTGGAAGTTCAGTAAAGCTTCCAACCGCCCTTGAGCAATTTCGGCTTGGTAGGGAGTGTAAGCTGTATACCAGCCGGGATTTTCTAGGATATTCCGCTGGATGACGGGGGGAGTTATGCAGTCGTGATATCCAGTGCCGATGTACGATCGAAATACCTGATTTTTTGCAGCAATTTCTTTCAATTCTGCCAAAGCGCTGTACTCGCTTTGCGCTGCGGGAAGTTGTAGGGGTCCAGAAATGCGAATCGCCGCTGGAACCGTTTTGTCAATCAACTCATCGAGGCTGGAAATGCCCAAAAACTCGAGCATTTCCTGGATTTCGCTGGGTGTCGGGCCAATGTGCCGGCCCGCAAAACCATTGATGGATGAAAGGTTTTGCTGCTGGTTGGGTTCAAGTTGAGGGCTGTAGAGTACCAAGGCTGATTCTCCTGAATAGACTTTTGCTTCTTTGTTTGTAACATTTTGCAAAGGAAGAAGGGAGATTTTCTCCGTCTATCAAAGTCCAACAGGAGTTTCAACTCCTGTCTCATATCGTTTCCGGTTGCACCGGAATTATGAGTGCAACCGGAAACGATATGATATCATGTCCGCTCGATTACCCCTAATACGGTAGGGGCGGGTTCACGAAAAATATCTGCCAATAATTGACAATCTTAAAAACCCGCCCTTTTAATCGCGGTCACTCGATCGGAAACGATATGAACCCCTGGCGGATTGTGGAGGAATCAACGAGCCCTAGCCCCAAATTCCCAATCAAAACTCAAGACTGATCCGCTTCGGCGACCAGTGCACGGTATTTCTCGGCAGACATAGCGTCATCGAGTTCGCTGGGATTGTCAACGCGCATTTTCACCAGCCACCCATCGCAGTAAGAGTCCTGCCCCGCAACTTCAGGATCGTCTACAATGCCATCATTGCGTTCTACCACAGTGCCGGTAACGGGTGCGTATAAGGTTTCAACTGCTTTCACTGACTCGATTGAACCGAATTCATCGCCCTTTTCCAGCTTTGTACCGACCTCTGGCAATTCCACAAATACGATATCACCTAATTGATTCGCGGCAAACTCAGTGATGCCGATCGTGGCTATGTCGCCTTCGAGTCGGATGTATTCGTGGGTGTCTAGGTATTTCAAGTCATTTGGGTATTCTGCCATGTCTTTTCTCGCAATAAACAAAGTATCAAGTAAATTTTATTCAATAATGCACCCTACAACTTGGTGAAATTTTGCGGAAATTCGTAAAGTGCGTCAGTCAGAGTTTTTCGATGGGAGGCGAAGATGATTTGAGCTGACTCACCCTACAAGTTAGGTCGATTGGGCGATCGATAAAATGGTTTTTTTACCACACTAGCCTGATAGTTTTGGCCGCGAATTTCGACTTCTAACTGCTGACCGATTTTAGCTAATTTTGCCGGAACAACCGCCAGGGCTACTGCCCGATTCAAAGTAGGCGATAATGTACCGCTAGTAACTTCTCCTACAGTTTCGCCTTCAAATATTACCGGATAGCCGTGGCGCGCAATGTGCCGCCCCTGCATTTCTAACCCTACCAAGCGCTTCGACACTCCATTTGCTTTCTGCTGTTCCAAAACCTCGCGCCCAATAAAATCGCCTTTGGTGTCCAGGTGAACAACCCAACCCAATCCCGCTTCTAAAGGCGTAGTATGGTAATCGATATCTTGACCGTAAAGAGCCATTGCTGCTTCTAGACGCAAAGTATCTCTCGCACCCAAGCCGCAGGGTACAACGCCAGCAGTTAACAGTTTTTGCCAGAGTTCTTTTCCAACTTCGGCATCGACCATAATTTCAAATCCATCCTCTCCGGTGTAACCTGTTCTGGCGATAAAACTCGGCTGTCCCAACAGGTTTGTTTCTAAGTGACCGAAAGCCTTAATTTGTGCGAGGGTGTCGGCCACAAAAGGCTGGAGAAAATTAACAGCTTCTGGTCCTTGAATTGCGATCAAAACTTTGTTTTTGGAGATGTCTGCAAAACTAACTCCGCTCAACTCTAAGTGGGCGGCAATCCAAGCTTTATCTCTGATGCGAGTGGCGGCGTTGACAATGATTACTGCCCGTTCTTCGCTAGTAGTGGCATCGGGTTCTTGGCAGTAGAAAATAATGTCGTCTAAGATGCAGCCTTTGGCATTTAGCAAGACTGTATATTGAGCTTGACCGGGTTGCAATCGGCTCAAATCAGAGGGTACTAAGGATTGAAATTTTTCTCTTACTTGTTTCCCTCTCAAACCAAATTTGCCCATGTGGGAAATGTCGAACATTCCTGCTTGCTGGCGTACTGCTTGATGTTCGCTGCTGATGCCTGCGTACTGCACCGCCATCTCCCACCCGGAAAAGGGCACCATCCGAGCTTTGAGTTCTAATGATAGGTCGTATAGAGGCGTGCGGGCAAGTTGGCTCGTCCTCTCTGGATTGCTGGGTTCAGTTGACTTGGCCACAGGTAGCGCTTTGGTTGCGGGTAGAATGTTTTGATTTTACCAAAAATTGAGTTCGCATTTTTGGACGATCGACTTGGGGATAAATCGTCGATAAGTAAGTCCACCTGAAAAAACAGAATACCGATATTCCCGAGTTCTGTAAGAAGTCGAGTATTTAACATCTATCGCTGTTTGCGTTTTTTTAATGGAGAATAGCGGGCTCGAACCGCTGACCCCTACAATGCCATTGTGTGTCAAATATGGTTGAAATCCTTAATAAATATAGGGTTGAGGCATAGTCAATAATTGGTATATTAATTTAATCGCTTTTTTCAGATTCTTTAGATTCTTCAGATTCTTTATCTTGGACAGCTTCCCGTTCCTCCAGCCATTCGATCAGTGCCATGCGGACGATCGATGCCAGTGACTGATTCGGTTCGATCGCCTGAGCTCTAAGCCGATCGCGCAATCCGCCCACATCAAAGGTAAGGCGATCGCGAGAATCCCTACTTTTTCCTTTAATCTTTTCTGTAACGTCTTCTGTGCTCATTTTTTTAGCATATTCTATGAGCGCAACAAATCTTAGATTAAAGTTCTAAATTCTCTTGACATAACATCATTTGGATGTTACAGTGCAAAAACGCCTGGTAAACGTGTGTCACCACATTTACCAGACTTTCCACCAATGCCGCCACACGGCACTAGGAGACAGAATTATGTTACAGCAACAGCACCTGCTTAAACAGCATTTGCAATCACATCAGATTGTGGTTGAGCGTTCTTGCAACCCCCCCAGCATCGTTACAGGTTTTGGCAAGACTCCTCAAGAAGCAGTACAACAAGTCCTTGATAATGCAAGGGCTTATGGTTATTGGGATGTAACAATGGCTTATCCAAAAGCTCAAGCCCCAAGCGAACCAGGAACTGAAAAAGGAAGCCCACGGGACGATCGATAAGACGATGGCGGTTCGCGCCCCGCAAGCTACGATAATTTTTTTTTGAGTGCCGATGAGCTACTGGAAAGACAGCCCCAGCTATCCCTAAAGTAGCTCATACAAAGACATGAAACGCCGAAAGACAATAACAGCGCAAGTTACGGAAGAATCGGGTAGGCGCAATTTCTGGACGCGATCGGAGTTAAGGGCAGAACTGGGCAAGATTTCCAACAAAACGAATAAGCCAATGGCAGAAGCAACTTTTAAACGAAGATTGGCACTGCTTGAGGAAGAATGCCCAGAAATTGAGCGATCGCTTTATAGTCGCAAATTCTCAGATTTCTCGAAATGGTGTCTGGTTCAGCTAGAGGAAATCTTCTTGATCTGCGATCGAGATATCGACAAAACCCGCAATTACTTACAAAACATAGGAATCAACACAGATGAGTATTTCAAGAATCGAACTCAAAGCTCAACTCGGTCTGGGCAAAGTTAGCGACATCACCAATGTCCGAAAAGCTCTGGGTCAGAGAGATTGGCAAAACTCTCAGGTTGTAGACGCTGATGCTCTCGAAGTGACTGAATACTACCGACTGGTACGAGAACAAATGATGTCGCCAGCAGACGCACTGTTACAAATAGCTGGCAAACGGACAGGCACCGCAGCGGAAGCTCAAAATGATGATATTGACGAGACTGCGGTTGACCATAGTGAACACCGCGACGCGGAAGAAGAAACCAATGGAATGGTACTTGCTATTCGATCGATCACTCAAGAAGCCAGCTTAGCAATGACTGATGTTGCTGATGCAGCATCTGAGCAAATAGTTGATACTTTTTGCATTGCCCTGGGCGCAAATGTAGTGGACAAACTTCAAAATAGAGCAGCTAAAGTTCGAGCGAATTTTGGTTCGATCACTCAATCTGTTCGATCGACTCCTTTAGATTTGCGTGGCGGGAGTTTACCGGGAAAAAAACAGGAATCGAAACAGATTACTGGACTTTGGGGCTAATCGAATCTTGTAGAGAACTAGCTGAAGCTTATAGCGATCGCCTAGTTCTGGAGCATCAAGCTAGGCAAGCTCACAGAGAACAACTATTCACTGCTTTAGTTATCTATGCGAGCTTGCGTTCCCCTTCCTGTTCCTGTTCTTGTTCTTGTTCCTGTTTCTGTACCAAGAAATCTACACCTCAATCTAGACAAGAGGAAAGAGCAATGATTCAGTGGTTACTTTCGATTTTTACCGCTCCCGCCAATCCCTATCCTGTGAGTTCAGCTTCAGTATTTATGACGGGGGTTTGCTAAATGCTAGTCCCTATCACATCTAGAAAAATATTTGACTGGCACAGTCAGCAAAAAGTTTACGTCTACAGTGCTGATAAAAAGTGTTTGGAATTGTGCCGAGTTATCGATTTGAACTTGTGTACAGGTGATATGACACGATTTGTAGAGCCTGTTGATGAAAATCTACAACTGTGCCAGCCACGAAAAAGAATTTTACCGCCGAACTGTGTAGGAAGCAGAGAATGCCCTTATCCCGAAACCTGTTACAGGTTGGAGACAGATCAGCAGAACTATGAATGTACATTCCCGTCTCAAGATGATATGGAACTATGGAACTAACGGCTGATATGCAAGCCATTCTCGATTTCCTGAAAGGTTTTGAAGTAGGCAGTACAGCAGAAATTGCTTTCTGTACTTTAATCGCAGAATGGCGAGTAGAAATTGATGTTCAAGATATGGCAGATGAAGGCTTGATACGGATTTCAAAGGATAGTGCAAGCAATACGATCGCAAGAATTGTTAATCACAGCAAGGATTATTAACGATGAATGACCAATCGGCAGATTCAACACCAACAAGTAATAATTCTGAACCTGGATATCCTTGGATGAGTAGAGCTATCCCAGCATTGATGGTTGGTTTCGGTGCGCTCTGTTATCAAAGCGGGTATCAAGAAGCTCTGAAACAAACACCTCCGACGATCGTTCAGGGCAGTCAAACAGTCAATAACACCACAGTTTATCAAATTGCTCCTTCAGTAGGCATTGGCAGCAACAATAACCGTCAAACAGTCGAGTAATCATCATGGTAAAAATACTGACAAGCATGACTTATGACGAGCTTCAAGCTGAACGTGATGCGAACGAATTGCTCAAAAATAAGCTCAAAGCTCAAATAGGAAAAGTGACTGATACAAAAGCTTCTTTGAAATTAAGTCAAGAACTTTTGAAGCTATCGCAACGCAACGAAAAACTGGCAGAACGACAAGTGGTTTTGATGCGTAGAGTTAAAAAAACGATGGCGCGTTCGCGCCCCGCAAGCTACGAGATGTCGCAGCCCGAACTCGAAGCCGAAATCGCACAGAATAAAATCACTTTCGCCAAACTTGAAGATGATTTGAAATCCAGCGACTTTGACACGCGGTGTAATGCTACTCAAGAAATACGAACTTTGACACCACGACATAAGGCATTATGTAGTCAACAAGTCGCACTTTTATCTCATTCGATCGCCATTTTGAAGGCACAAATGAATGCGAAATCCTAAAGCAACTCTAATTCTTAGACACCAACGGCAACCTAAAAAACCCAAACCTAAGAGGAAAAGTGAATATGTCCCTGGGTTTAATTACATCTTTCAAGACGGTAATCTTTGCAAAGTTGGTTTGAGTGAAACACCAAAAACACGCCGATATTTTCTATCACAAGAATACCAAACAAACTTAGAAATTAGGGCGATCGTGTTCACAATGAACATGAGACTGACAGAAAAAATGATGCACAAAATCTTTGAGGGTAGCCACCAATTGCGAACTAAAGGATTAGATGGCTACACTGAATGGTTTCAGGTGAATCCTTGGAGAGTTCTAAGGATGCAAGTCACGTTATTTCTTCTCTGTTGGTTCGTTAATTTTGGTTACTTAGTTATTACAATTTTGGTTTTGATGCTTTTTTGCTCTCTACTTTTTAGATAATTATGCTCAGAGAATTGCTGCAACTACTTCCGAGTCTGTTCGTTTCTAAGAAGACGATCGCTCAGTTTTCCACAGAACTGATAAATAAAGGTTACCAAAACTTTAATCCTGATGCTCAACATTTACTGCCAGATTGCTATTTCTATGCAGGATTGCAAATTCAAGTCAAGCCTTTCTCTGCATATTCAACATTTTTGGGACAAGAACTCAATTACTGGGATTGGTTAGTCTATGACGGGTTTGGCAAAGTATTGTTAAAAACTGGGGTTGCAGATACTAGAGATGAAGGTGTTGCTCTAGCTCAAACTTGGGTAGTAGATTTTTTAGATGGCAAAATTGTACAGGAGAATAAATAGATGTTTGATTGGTTATTCGGAACAGTAAAAGTAGCGAATCAATATTCTCGAAAAGTTTACGTTAACAGCAGCCGTCACCCAACCAAAGTTTTTACAATTTACGGCGACACTGAAGTCTGTGCGATTCGGGCAATGAAAGAAGTCGAGCTTCAGCTCCCCAAACCGGAACCGGGAGAAACAGTCGAAATCAAAACTTATCTAGGACGGCAAGGGGAACGAAATGCGTAAGAATTTTAAACCAATACTGAGTCTGTTACCAGATTCGATCGTTCTCTCATTCACCAAACAGTTGTTAATCTACTTAAAACTTAGAGGTGCAATCACAGAATGGGTGATAGATCCACCAATATCAGATGAATATGAACATTGTGGATTGATTATTCGTTTGAGATGCTTTCACATTGATGGAGAGGAACGCTGGAGCGAACAATGGAACTGGTATGTCTACGACGGTATGTATCGGTTTCTTGATCAAGGCATGACCTACGACTCTGCTTCCTCCCTCCTAGAAGCCAAAAAGTGGATTAACGATTTTATGGAGTATGACGATGAAGAATTGGAGGAGGTAAGCAATAATGTTAGATAAATTTTTGAATTTGTTGTCCGATCGTACCGTCAGCAACTTAGCTATGAAACTCTTGCTTAATCTCCAAAGAAGAGGCGTTATAGAATCTGACTCTGATGCTGAATAATACGAACATTTAGGCTTAGTAATTACGCTTAAATCGGTTGAGTTAAACACAAAAGTGAATTGGTGTGTGTACGATCGACTAAAACAAGGAGTTGCTTACAACACAGAAACAGCTTTGGCTAATGCAAAAAACTGGATCGATAATCTAGATCCTAATGATCCAACACAATTTGATTAAGAGGAAGAACAATGCAACAACTACTCGACCAAGAACAAGATGTATTGACCTACCTTCTCACAACCCTAGTCGGGGGCGCTCTTGATGAAGACGGGGAGCAAATGTTAGCTGATGTTTTCAATATCACAACCGCTAACTTGAACGAACTCACTCCCCAGGGCTGGGCTGCGATCGGCGATCGGGCAATCCAAGCAAAATGGTTTCTTGACCACATCACCGAAATCAAAGAGAAGTTCAAGCTACTCATTGACGCACAAATCTGTTTCCGTGAGTTCCAAGGCTGGCTGATGGAAGCTGGCTATAAAGGTGCTGAGAAAATTAAGAAAGCTCAGATAGATGTTGCAGTTGCTCGGGCGAAATACGGCGCAACAGTTGAGCAGCAAGATTATCGGCTAACAAAAAATAAGGAACAATTTGCAGCAGAAACAGTACAAGAAAATCTTCTCTGGGACAACACAGTTATTGCAGCAATCGCTAAGAAAGTTGCTGAAGTTGATGCAGCCACTACAAGGATGCAAGGAAATCCAGAGTTTGCTGCTGAATTAGCAAAATGGAAAGAAGAAGAAACCAATATCTATAAGCAAGCTGCATACGGTTTGAAACACGGTACTCATGGCTTGAATCATCCAGCTCTTGGCGGTTCTGCTTCCTCTCCAGTCCAAATTAGTCAGTCCAATTTCTCTCAACCTCAATTTGTTTCAGCTTCAGGTTCAGCCACAGCACGATCGGCAACACAACGATCGGCAACAGCCAAAGCGAAGGATTCCATCAATGTGGCGGTTAACTGGTCAGGCGACATGGCAGGCAAAGTTAATGGTGTTGCTTCGCAGATAAATCGTGGTTTCTCAAGATTTAGTAGTTTCTTCAGAGGTGGAAATTGATTATTCCTAAAGGTCAAGTTTTCAAAGTCGTCAGTTCGATCGATTACAAGAACGGCGCTGCTGCTACGACAAACACAGGCTGGGTAACGACAGATGACCATCAACCGGGAATAAAAGTACCCAACCGTTACGGATATTTAGTAGTTGCTGAAGCTTCGGCAATACAGAATATCGAGATTTGCCCCAATTGTTGTCTGCTCTACGGCAAAACCTTCAATAAATGCACCAACCATGTTTTTACAAACTCCACAATTACCACAAAACCCGAAGCCTGCTGTACAACCACAGCCACCGAAAGAAGTACCCGTTTTTAAGCCGTCAGCGCAACTGAAACACCTCAAGAATGTCAACAACTGGCTATTTTTGGTAGTGAATTTCTCGATCGGCATTGGCATAGCGAATGTGTTTCGGTTCTTCCCGTCACATATTTTCTTAGGAATCGTGGCGATCGTCATCGGCTCTCTCAGTCTGTTTTTCGTGTCGCCAGCCGATCGCGCTTATGTCGGACTCTGGCGGACTGGCGGTGCAGCACTGGCGATCGGAGGCATTCTCTGCTTCTGGGATTTGTATTATCTCCTGACCTGGCAGCATGGTTTGGCGATCGCAATCTTTATCATCGTCGCCATGTGGATCATTGGTGCTGGTAGTAAATAACACTTACCTCCCTGTTGCTACGGCTGTACTGGTTTGAGTCAGCAACAGGGAGATTTAAGTCTTGGCATCACTCCTCACTCATCAGTCATTAGTCATCAGTCATTAGTCATCGGTCATCGGTCATCGGAAATCGCGCGGGTATCTCGCGCATCGGATTGGAAATCACGCGCATCGGGCATCGGGCATCGGGCATTGGGCATTGGATTTTGGGTATTGGGGATTGGGTAAAGGATAGGAGTCATGAGTCATGGGTAACAGGGTAACGGTCGGGTCATTTTTCGGAGCATTTTGCTCTTTGGCGTTGGCATTGATGCCGCTTCCTTTCGATCGCTGGGTGGGAGTTCGGCAAGCCAGCTCTCTGGCTGCGATCGGCTGCGGATATTTCGGCTGGCACGACAGCCAGAAAAAAAAGGAGCAGCTCGAACGGCAAGAGCTCTGGGAATTTGAGCAGCGACTGAAACAACTAGCTCTTGATGCTGCTGTTAATTCCGCCCTCACCGAGGTTCTAGTTGAGGAGGTAGTGGTCAAAGAGAAGCTTCGGGCTAATGCCTCTGTTGAGGTCTACAAAGCCGAGACTCAGCAAAATTATGTCCGGGTCATGGCTCACGATCACCCCACCATTCTTGAGCATCTTCTCAAAAGTTCACAACCCCCAACACCAGAAACAAAAACAGTTTTTGATTCTCAGTCAGAAACAGAAACAGATTCCATTTCTGATTCTGTTGTTAATAGTGTTCCGGGGGGTGCAGCCAGAGAGAAAACAGTAGAAGAGAAGAGAGCGGAGTATATAGCTGCTGCCCGATCGAAGCTGTTCAAATTGATTGAGGAGCATGAAGGCGGATGGATTGCACAACTGATGCACAAACCTATCCTAATTTATGGGGATATGGGTAGCTTTAAAAGTTACTTCGGAGCTTTTTTAGCACTGTGTCGGCATTATTTGTATGGTCACAAAATCATTTCGATCGCTGACCCTCACTTTCACCAGAATTATGATGAGTGCTGGAAAACTCTGGTTAAGCTAGGCGTTCCAGGCTACGGCGCAAATCAAAACTTTGAGGAAGTTGGCGCACAGCTTAATGCTATGTACGATCGATTCAAAGTCAGAACTCTAAAAGATGATTGGCTGACCTCTATCTTTGATGAAATGACACAATATGGCTTTGAAGAAGGTACGGCGGAACCTGCCAGTAAACTAACTAGAAAAGTTGTTGGTGACCCTCGCAAAGGTAAAGAAGCGCCTATCTTCATTGCTCACAATGATACTAACGCTGCTTTCGGCGGGGGTGACGGTTTCAGCAAATCTGTTAACTCAGGAGTTATCAAACTTCAGTTACGATCGGACAGCAAATATCAGCCACTTTTCAAAGGAACTATTTCGGGCATCAAAGATGAAGAGGGAGAGTGCATCAAAGATTTGCCTATTTCTATTTTGCCGTACTGGATACGTCCTGAATGGGTCTATGAGTTATTTAATGGCTTTAGTTCAGAAGTTGACCCGACACCTGATGCAAACCTTAGCTTACAAAACTCAGGGACTGAACTACAATCTCACACAAAATTTCAAGTAGAATCTCACACAGAATCTCAAGTAAAACCTGAAAAAGAAACGGACATAGACAAACTAAATCGGGCATTAAATCAGTCGGTCTCGTGGGATTATTGGTTAGCCGAATCAACCACTGAAGAACTCGATCAAAAAATAGAGTTACATCGATCGCAAGCCAGCCAAAACTCAGATAATTTACCAGATAATTCGGCAGATAACTCAGGTGAAGAATTATCCATGTCGGATAACCTTATCAAAGCCGAGATAACTCCGAAAGCCTTACCCAGAGAGGATTATCTAGTTATCTGGGATGCCGAAGATTTCTCAATATTACTGCCAAATGAGTCAGAAACAGCACTTTTTGAGCGCATTTTGAAATTATCCGATAAATATACAAGTGCCAGCAAACTCATACAAATCGGTTTGGGTTTCACCCAGGGGAGACGGAAGCCTCGAAGTTATTCAGATGTAGGTAAAAAGTGTTTTCAATACCTTGTAATGAAGCATGGCTCACCTTCTCTGATTGCTAAATACAAGGATTACTTGGAAAAGAAGTAAGTTTAAGTGTTCGTCAATTCGATCGTACTACATCAATCAAACAAAACCTGGAGACAAAATGCGTAAACCAACAGCAAGCGAATCAGTATTTTTGGCAGGAACATTGACAACAGCTTTGTTAACAACTGCTACAGTTGTACCCAATGTAATGCAAGAGTTACAAGAAGACGCGCATCAGGCAAGTGAAGAATTGAAGCGCAGAAACTTACCAAATCCAGCAGATGTTTTCACTTCTGGATTAGTTATAGGTTTGGTTACTGGAGCGATCGGAGCAACAAAGGTTATATCGGATAAACTGAATACTCCCTAATTTATAACCACAAATAAATCTCATAGTAAAATAACAACTTAAAATGATTGTACTATGAGATTTATGGATGAAAGTTACGGATGAAACTTATGAATCAGTTAACAGTTTTCCTGTTAGGTATTTGAGTCGGAGTTTTACTGATATTCTTACTCTGTCAGTTCATTGAGTAGATATTCAGGATGTGGTTGATACCTTCTAGGTTTCTCAACGCGAGGCTGTTTATTACTAAAGAAGCCCCAAACAATTAACGCTATTCCAGCGATAAGCTGACCTTTTTCGTTATCAATGTATTTACAAGCTACAAGTAATTCGGCAATGCCTGCAACAGCTCCTAAAAGACTGGAGATAAGATCTAACTGATCAACAGTTAGTTTTCTATATCTTAATTTCATAATTAGTAATTGATTGAGTTAGATAGTTGAGTCTGTATCTTCAAATTGTTGTTCGATCGTCTGAATAACATTGCAAGTAGGCATCTGTAACTGTCTTTCAATAGCTTCAAGTCTACAATCTACCGTAATCGCTCGAAGTTTATTCACATCTTGCCATCGTCGTATTTTGTACCCAGCAGTAAGTGCATCACTCTCTTGTTTCTTCATTAAATCATAAGCAAATCTTTCAATCTTATGAGTTAAACTATCCTTAATTTGTCTAGAAGCTAACCAGAAAATATAGGTTGAAGCAACTGTGATAACACCGATCGAAGCAGCAATATAGTCAAGAGTTTCTTGTTTCATTTGTGCATAAATTACAGTTTGTTGCCAGGAATGATGGTCAGTGAAAAATGATGCTTCGCTTTGAGATGTTGATTTTAGATTAGTTGAGGCTAACATGAACATCGAACAGACTTTTCGCAAAAATGACGCTCCTGATTGGATCGATCGTTTCATTGAAAAAGTTAAAGAAAATCCTGAAACTGGTTGTTGGGAGTGGCAAGCAGGCATTTGTAAAAATGGATATGGCTCTTTTGCAGTTAATCGAAAGTCGAAAAACGTGCATAGATTAGCGTGGCAGTTAATACATGGAGAAATATCAAGTAAGGACATTTTTGTTTGTCATCATTGTGATAACAGGAAGTGTGTAAATCCTAGCCATTTGTTTCTAGGAACTAATGCGGATAATGTAGCCGATATGGTTCAGAAACAACGTACTCGATCGGGCGAAAATCATCCTTATTGCGGTAAAAGTGTCAATAAGGGTGAAGCTAACGGCAATTCTGTCTTAAATTCCGAGAAGGTAAAACAGATTTGGAATCTTCGGGGACAGGGCTGGAGTCAGCAAAAAATTGCAACTCACTTAGGGATTGGTCAGATGACCGTTTGCCGTGTTTTACGAAAAGAAGCATGGTCGGAAATTAGTGACGAGCAAACAATTTATCACCCGGAATAATAGTTGTCGGAAAGATAAACTCGTGGTCATGTCTGTACCTTGGGTCAGACTTGACTCGATACATGAAGTCGATATGTTCGTCACACAATCGACCAACGAAGCAGCCAGCTCCGGCTGTATGAATATCATCGACCGGATGGTCAAAGCCCCAATGCTGGTTGATGCCGAAGTAACCCTCATCGATTGCATCACCGGTTCTCATCATGTCTCGATTCCAATCCCGGTGCACTTTGACAAGTCCGACCTGGATAAGAGCTTCGTGGGGGTTAGAGTAGCCATGAATTCCGACTTGCCATGCCCGATACTGCCCAAAGGCAATTCTGGCGGCTCCATTAGGGTTCATGGGGTTGTCGGTGTAGTAGTAGCCTGGTTCGGTTGTCGCTTCCCAAGCAGCTTCGATCGTTGGGATTCCTTTGTGAAACCCTAAAAGCAGTCGCGCATCGTTGAAATGATTTGGAGTATCGGCGTTAAGGGTTCCATCCGGGTCCATCCCTTCAACATAAATTATGTTTTTTTCTCCCGCTCCGGTAGCCAATTCATAGTCATTGGCTTCCATATACTTGACTATTTTTTCGACTAATTTCATTATTTTTCAGGAGAGGTTTAATTTTTTGAACTCGTAAGGAAGAATTAGGTCAGGCTCTGACCAAAGCCCTAGTTTTTTACGATTAGCGCTGGCAGTTTCAGTGATTACCCCTCTGAGTACAGCTAATTCTCGGGTGTTATAGGCAAATCGATTAAATGGCATATAAGTAACTGCCATTCCTGCTTTGCATAACAGAATTTGTATGTTGGTTGCTACCGAAATTTTGTCAAAGTAACAATCGCATAACCAGCGATCGTACTGATCTTTCTCGCTCGGAACCGTGATTATTGATTTTCCTGCTACATAATTCATCAATGCAATTTTTGCTTTTTGCGCCCATTCCCAGTGTTTAAGTATTCTGGGGTCTGTGCTATTTATTCCTGACCTTTGAGCTTCAGGAGTATCTATCCATCGTAGTCTTACTCGTAAATCAGCACCTCGAAAGTCTAAGGTTAAAGTATCGCCATCAAATATAAATTTTGAAAAACAGTTGTTATATGCAGTTCCTGGAGTAATCATTGGTTCAGCCTCAGAAGTATTTTATTTATTGTAATTTACTTTCGAGGCTGATTAACTGCTATTATGATTTAACCCAAACAGGTTGAATCCAAAGCCATTTACTATCTCTCCAGCGCTTACCCTGACCTGATTCTAACACCCTCCCATGCCCTTGTCTCCAGTGGCTATACGGAGACGAATGAGTTCCTTTTTCTGCGGAAAATACCGAGAAATTTTGATAGTTTTTACCCGTTATCCGGGATATATGACATTAGAAGAAGTCCGCTCGCTCGGCATAAGTTTCTTAGTTTTAATTTTGACTTTGGAGTCAGTTACTGGCATCAATAACGTTGGTGCAAATTCCAAAGTCAAGAGGACATTAATTTCCAAATTAGGGATGCGTTGAAGGAAAACTTTATTATCGATCGAAATAGTAGGTTTGCCGAATTTTTCGTTTTCATCGTAAATCAAAGTACCATCACTTTCAACACCAGTTCCTGAAGTCCACACAGTTTCATAAGAATCAACTGTGCAAATCTGAAAATATCGACCGTATTTCAAGGCAAATGGTTTAATTTCGATGTTACTCCACTTGCCATAATTCCAGCTTGGATAATCACAATCACTACACGAAACCGTCAGATAATCCACTTCAGCACCATCGGGCGTGTGAATTAAGCCTTTGGGTATGGCTAGCAGGAAACTAGGTAAGGATGGTTGCCAACCTCTCAGGATACCAGGTTTAGCAAGTGTATCTGTCTGATCGAATGCTGTAATTAGCTGCTGGGTCAAGCAATAAATAGGAGCATCTTTGATAAACCAGAGAGCTGTTCGGTAGCTATGGATGAATGCAGATAAATCAACTCTGAGATATTCAACTGTGCAACTTGACAGAGCTACCGAAATAATTCCGCTCAAAATATGCCAGTTGATGTAGTTGGGAGACATTTTGTAAGTGCGATCGCCCCTAATTTCTTTGAGTAAACCCTTATGGATATCCTCAAATATTTTCAGGCTGCGATCGCGATTAGGATTGTTTTCGTCAAAGATGATTGATTTTAGTTTCATGATTTGGCTTCAAATGTTAACGTAAATGATTCTAATTTTGTTCGCGGGCATCCATCTCAAGTTAGCCTTAACTCCGTAACTAAGTCCGTCGTAGACGGCAAACATATTTGCCTGCCATCAAAACCGAGCATATCGGTTATCTCGGAGTAGAATTACAAAAAGCTGCTCAGTGCTGGAAAACTCAAGCCACCTATACCCAAGATTTATCAAACCTTTTTCCTTTATTGCAAAACCCGAAGAAACCTTACTAATTGATGAAAGCCAGGGTAGAAAAGAGCCTAAGTCTTTTAACGCTAATCTGAACGCTACACCTCAACCCTTCGATTTTTGCCAGTTCAAGCCATTAAAGTCATCTATCGCCCCTAGCTCAAAGCAATCCCAGACAAGGGAATTTGAGGCAAAATTAAAAACTGAGGGCATCAACCTTCATTCTGATTAATTTTCTCAGCTTGCTTCTGACTCGCGTCCCGGTTCCGAACTGGGATGCGTTTTTTTTTCTAAAAACTGTCGTTTTGCCCAAGCACGAAGCTGGTTGTACGAGGAATAAACACAAAAAACTCGAAACTTCTCATGCTTTTTCTTGATTGCGTAGACGTTTCCTCTTCTATGTTCGTATCCGCTTGTCCCGGTCAGATTAACACGACACAATACGGGAGACGGCATCTGGCAAAACCTTTATCAATGAGCCAACCGACCAGAAAGCGATCGAAGGGACACAAGAAGTGATCGAATATCTGAGTCAAAAATTCACAATTATTGGTGTCACCAATCAAGGTGGCGTGGCAGCGGGACACAAGAGTTTGGCAGATGCGATCGAAGAACAGCGGATAACTTTGGATTTATTTCCGCAAATCTCAGAGATATTTTTTTGTCCAAATTCGGGAGAAAGCTGCTACCAGGTGTGCCGTGGCAATGAACCGCTCGAATTCAGTGCGCCGTTGTCCGGTGATGGCACAAAGATATCCTGCCGGAAACCGGGATACGGGGCTCTCTGGAATTTACGGTGATATCTTTATCTAATTAGAAAAGCAAGCTAATACACGATCGCGAAAGTTGTCAAAATTAGAAAAGCCATATCCTTGTCGCATAATCAACTTAATTCGATTATTTATGCCTTCCATAACTCCACTTGTGGTGCGATTAAGAAAGTAGTTACAAATTCCTTCAAAATGATTGACAATTGTCGAAGCTGATTCTTTGAAAAAGAGCGACGCATAATTCAGCCAAGTCTTAAACTTTTCCTGCGCCATTTTGACGGTCATATGGGTTTCGTATATTTCTCGAAACTCTTCTTTCATCTCATAAGCAATTCTTAAACCTTCTGATTTTTTTAAGGTAACAGCCAACCTTTGAATTTGCTCGACATTAAGGTTGCTTCGATTACTCAACAATAAGTAGGGCTTGCTGAATATATCGCTCGCACTTGACGTAGCCGGGGTTAAGAGATCGTGCGATCGAGAGTCATCGCCGTGAAAAACACGTAAAATAGGTCAAAAGCCGTGCATCACCACCTGCGAACGTGTACAGAAAAGCTGAGCTTGCTCCCCTCCAACTCTTAGACTTTGAACTAGCCAACGGGTCTAAATTGTCAGCCCTCAACCGTTGGGTAAAAATGGCCCAAATAATCCCGTGGTCTGAATTTGAATCAGAATATGCTGAAAAATTCCCTACAGAAATAGGCGCACCAGCTAAATCCTTTCGGATGGCGTTGGGAGCATTAATTATCAAAGAAAAACTGGGAATCAGCTCCGCGTGAAACAGTAGAACAGATCCGGGAAAACCCCTATCTACAATACTTTATCGGTCAATCAAGCTACAGTAACGAGCTGCCATTTGACCCATCACCCCGCCGTTCACTTCCGACAACGAATTAGTGCGAGTCTCATTAATAAAGTGAACGGCGGTTTTCAACCGTTGTATTCATTCTTGTTTGCCCCAAGTCACCGTCAGCCAGAGGTCTTCCATTAAGTTGGTGTTGAAACTCAATTTTAGATTAAGCCTAAATTTATTGGGCAATTGCGGAAGAGAAATGTTTGTCAACGCAGAGAACACTTGTGAAGAGGTTTTACCGTCTGGTTCCTGAGTAATGACCTCTACTTCACTACTACTGGGATTTTGGGGAACAATTCCCGTGGAGGTTTTGGCGTGAACCAGAATCTGCTTGAGCGAACCCAATCTGCCTTTGCTCCAGTAGGGGAAGTGTTCTTCTCCAATCTCTAAGTTTATCTCTGCCTTGGTTGTGGCACCCTCAATCTTAACGCTCTTGAATTTGGCCCATCCTGTGCAGAAATCATGTCGCATAGAAAAGAGACGCACTGAGCCAACAGTTTGAGCGGCATCGATCTGGTTTTTCAGGTGAGTGATCGCCCCATTCTTCAATAACCCGCCCCCCTCACGGGCGGTGTAGCGCAGATGTAGGATAACATCGGAGATGGTTTCGTAGTCGAATTGCAGGGGATCTTTATTACCTGGATTGGCAGGAAGTTCTAGCTGCCATTCACTAACTACTCCCGAACCTTCAAAAGGCAGATAGCGATCGTCCCGCAGGTTAGTTTCAAACAAACCACTATCATTTTGCCCGCTGCTAGTGACGATCGATTGCAAACTGCCAAAGTAATCGCTGAAACGACCATCTTCAGCATCGACACGGGCATAGTCATCACCAAGTAACGCGCTCTTCCGAATGCTACTCTTTGTTAAAGTCAACGTGCAATTAACGCTAGTATACGGCCCCGTGACACAGGGAATGCTCACAGCCACATTCTTGATGCGCCGGAAATAATGACCCGGACAATCCATGTCAAACAGTTCTTCAGGGAGAGTAATTGTACAGCGTCCAGTTGTGCGGAGTTTTAGCAACTCTAAGGGATTGACTTGCAGTAAGCTAACGTGTTTTGTGAGTTCATATTCACGCTGGTTGAGGTCATGATATGCCATTTCCATGCGCTTGATATCCAGGTATAGTTTTTCACCTGCTAACAAGCCTTCTTTGCCGGAAAGATAACCGAATTGGAGGAAGCTTAATTCGGGTTTGCCCAATTCATGTTGGAGAGCGCGTTCGGCTTTTTTGGCAGTATCAAAGGCAAATTGAAAGCACTGTCCATATAACCCTTTGACTTCTCGCTTCATCCAAGTGTAGAAAGCTTGAGTGCTGGCTTTTTTGTATTTTTTGCCCCCAAAGTGTGTTTCTTCTCCCTTGAGAAACTGTTGGATTTCTTCAGAGTTTTTGATTTGGGTTTGATGATTTTTCCATTCACGTTCGGCGATCGCTTCTCGAATCTGTGCGGCTCGAAGTTGTTTCAAGGTTTGAGTGATTTCTCCCGCGATCGTATTGCTTTGGAATGCCCACTCTCGTTCACGACGAGCAAACGAATCTATACGACCCGCCCTTCTAGCTTCAAAATTAAGCCTATCTGCAACGGCACGGGCAGCAGCAGCAGTAGCACCAACAGCATCTCCTACGTTATGCCCCCCATACCCAACTGAACTGCCAGCACCCATAGGCTGTACATTTATTTGAAAATCGGGAACATAATGAGATGCTGAACTAACAATATTCAAGATATTCGCGATATCACTTGCAAGTTGTGCACCTTCAAGAAAAAGAGATTCCCTAACTTCGTGAGAGCTGAGGAGCTTGCCACCGCTTAGAGCTTGGGCTGCCTGAGCAGCAGCATCGGCGGCAATATCTATATCAATCGGTCGCAGTCCAACTTGTGGTTCACTAGATTGGAACTTGAGTTTATTTAAACTATCGATATCTAGAGCATCCAGTTGAGGTATCTGAATTTCATTATCTTTTTTACCCAACTGACGTTCGTAATAGATATAGCGTTGGGCAGCATTCATTAGGGATTGTTCTAAACCTTCGCGGGTTTTGAGGGCTTCCTGCCATTGTGCGTATTTAACGGTTTCTGTCAATCCTAGAATAATCCGATCGTGGGTAGCGCGGAGCATGGCGATCGCCTCGTTATCTTCTTTTTCGATCGCCGACAGCAAGTTATTTCCCAATGACTTTACTTCCTGGCAAATTTCTGTCGCTTTTTGCGCCAGCACTTGGAAGCGAACCAGCGGTAAAGGTTGATTGATACCGCTAATCACGGCACCGACATCTAAGCCTGCTGCTGTTGCTCTTGCCAATAGTGCTGGCTCGATCGGCGGTTCAAACAGAGGTAATTGTCGGAAAATTCCTTGAATATTGAGGCTATTGCGAATTTTGAACAGGCGATCGGCGACAGTATCCCAATAGCTAAGTAGCTTATCGTTGCGGGGAATGCAAAAATAGAGTGCTTTACCAATTCCATTCAACATAATGGATTGATCGCTGTTACTCGCAGCAGTGGGATGAGGAGTCAGATCGAAGGGAATGTCCGTTTCAATTTCCCGCAGAACATTGCCAAATTCATCCAAATCAGCGCGAATCTTGGCATAGGTTTGGGGGCGAACCGATCCTTTTTTAGGAACTACCTGCGGGCGCGTTCCTAAAATATTGGCGGCTAAAACGTAGAGCATCGTAGCTTCATTAATGCTCTCGCCCGTATCTTGCCTAAACAGGTTGTCTCCCCAATCAATCAGATTATCTAAATAGGCCATTACTGCCTTAAACATATAAGCTGAATGACGGTAACGGGCTACAACATGGGGGCGAAAAGGGTTTTCCTTCAAGTTGTTGATACTATTAACTGTATCTTCTTGAAGTTTGGGATCTGCACCCGTAGCAAGATTGACTAAAATATCCTCAATCAGCTTGACATCTGTGTACTGAAAGGGTTTGACTTTCCAGAATCGTTCGGGTGTAGGGCCATCGCTATCATCTGTGGGATCGAAGATGTAATGAAACCAGCGCTGAGCTTCTTCAAAGCGTTGGTTTTTACTTAAATGAATTGCGATCGTAATAGGTACGTGATAAAACAGTTCCCAATTATAAACCGAGTAGGCTCCGCTGGAGGTGAAATCTAAATCTTTGACGGGATGCGGTTGCTGAACGAGATCGGAGGGATTGTACGCAGCAAAAAAATCTGCATCATATAACTTAGGAAAGGGTTTATTTCGTAACGCTTCGTTGGGGTAATTAGCCGGAAACGTTTTAAGCGATCCATCAGGATTTTGGCGGTATTCGGTATCTGTAGCTTGCAATCCCGCTACAGATTTTTCAATCAGCTTTTGTACAAGTTCGCCCACATAAGGATGGAAATGCGAGTAAAACTGGTAGCTGAGTTTGCGTTCTTGAATGGTGGTGTGTTTGCGAGGAACTTTTGCCGTCCAACCCTGTGCGCTATCGTATCCTAAATAAGGACGAATTCGAGCATCATAATAACCGTGAAATTGTCTTGTTTCTGTAGGTTTCATGTTGTGATTCTCCTCGTTTAGCGGTTCATAAAGCGATCGCGTATTCTAGAATTAAGATTCTGGATATTCAAGTTTGTGCTCAGGTTTTCTAATAAAGCTGAATTCAATCCACTACTGTCAATTACATTGAGTGAAATATTGGGGTCTATCGAGGCTAGTTCACTTTCAAGTTGAGCGTTGGCGTAGCCTCTCCCTTGGAGAATCGCCCCACTCATGCCTCTGACATTGCCGATCGCAGGTAGTGTTGCGCGATCGACTCTTCCCGTCTGTCCGATTAAGGTTTCACCAAATTGCAGAACAGTGCTAGAATTTATTACCCAATCTTGCTTCTGTTGAGCCTGAAATTTGGCGATCGGGTCAATAGGATCGGTAACTTGCAACGGTTTGCGAGGTACTACGGATTCGACAGGAATCTGCTTCCACCAGTCGTCATCCAATTTTAGTGCTGGTTTTGGTTTAGCTACAACCCATCCTTGATAGCGAGGGATGGTAGTTTCCGTTAAGCTGGGTTCTACAAAGAAAGTGTGCAGGTTATCTTGGTAGAAAAACGGACTGACGAGCGACCCGATTTCAGCAGTCCACTGTTGACTTGGATTACTACGCATCAGAAGTGAAAAATTGCCACTTTTATGAAGAATGTCTTTGGTTGATGGAGTTGCCTTCCGTTGCCCACCATTAACAGTTTCAATGCGTTCCACAAAACTGACTTGTAGTGAGCCTGAACCTTGATGAAGAGTGGCTCTTTTTTCCATTTTTGAATAGGGCAATTGTTGAGGAAGGTGTGTTTCCATAATTTCTGGTTGACTATTCTTACTGACTACTCGGAATGCTTTCGTGCTAATCGGTTCAGGAGGAGGAGCAAAGCCCTCTCCAGCAGCAATCCATTTAAAAAACTCCTTACTATCAAGGCTGATTCTTACAGCACGTTCTTCACCAGCTTCGTATTCTTTGGTAACGTAAATAAAAGTTTTTTGGCTGGTGAAACTATTGCCTACACTAACACTTATTGAATTACCAAAACCTCCTGACTCGCGAGTCGTCCATTTGCCCTGAAAGTATTCGCTCCAATTCAATTGGACTTCCACCTGTCGTTGGAGTGCCTGATTTGATGCTGCCACAATCTTGTTAAAGCTCGCACTGGCAAGTTTCTCATTGCCAGCAGTTCCTGCACCACTAGAATTTGCGCTTGCTTTCTCCAAAAACGTCACCCAGAATAAGTGCAGCCGATCGCGCCATACCACCGCAACAAGATGATCGCCCTCAATCTCGGTAGTGACAGGTTCCCAAGGTGTCCACATTTGGTGAGCGTAGCGACGGTAAAAATATTTGTGGGGCAGGCTGTAGGTGCGCCCAATTACGTGCAGAGTATTGGATGCTGGATCGAGAGGTTTCTCCTCTAAGTACATGGTTACGATTTCTAGCCGAGCCAATTCTTCCAGTTTCTTCAAGTAGTTGAAAAAGGCATCTTCGGCTAAGTCATTTGAGATGTCACTTTGCAGCAATGTACTTTCAAGTTCCTCGAAGAGATGGGTTTTATCGTCGCGAAATTCTGGTTCTAGCCAGTTTTCTGGATAAAGGAAGATTTTACGATTGGCTTCCCAGACACGATAACGCTTCATCCACTGCCAGTGTTTGGAGTTAATGGCGGTGGGTTGTACTTGCGGTTCCAAATTCAGCAGACAACGCTGGATAAATAGCTGCACCGAGGAAATTGCTAACCGGATGCGCGACGTTTGCACGACAGGTTCCATGCCCGGATCGATGAGGAAATACTCGAACAATTGCTCTAGTCGATCGAATCCATTTCGAGGCATAATGTATGCCACCAATGCGTCGCGCTGGCGTTGGCGTAATTTATCGAAAATGGGTTGAGCAATCTGTTGCCAGGTTTCTGTCTCGTATCGTGATTTGACAGCATTTCTTAAGTCACGGGCGATCGCAAAGTCGGGAGATGGAGTTGCCCAGCGGGAGATCGATCCTACCGGAGCACCAATTTTTTCAACCATTTGTAGCACTTCCCATAACCGCCCAATGCCTTTTTCTTGAGCAAAATTGGGAGACTCAATTTGTAATTCATCTCCTACTAACGAGGACTGAACTGCGAACTCTAAATGCTCAGAAACTGCCTTGACAATCGCTTTTTCTCGGCGTGTCAGTTCGGCAATACGTTGATAAAGGCGATCGAGATGAGCAGTTGTAGTCTCGGCTGGATTTGCCGCTCCAGGATAGCGGCGGCGGGCATTCTCGAAGAGAGCGATTAGATCGTCTGAGACAATGGCTAAATTGCGCTTCAACTGAGCATAGTCAGCGAGACGGAGGAATTGCCGGAATATGGCTGTGGCGATCGCTGGCGAGTTATCATTTACGCTAGTAGGTATTTGACTGAGATTCAGATTGTCAAAGTCGGCTGGATGTGTCAGCAAGTAGCGTATTTCTCGATCGCTAAATCCAAACCCCTGAATCAGTTGGAATGTTTTTGATAGCAGTATATAGGCACGCTGGATGCGATCGATCGTTGTTTGGGGATATAGCGTCAACTGGCTAAGGCTGTCTTTGGGTAAAGTCTCTCCTTGAATTAGCAGAGTAGCATTGCCATCATTAAGATTGCGGACATCTAAGGTGAATTGATAAGGTACACCAGGCTTGAGTTCTGTGAACTGGCTAATTTCTGCTTTGCCAGCGACAGCTTTGCCTCGCACAAGTGGATCGGGCAGGTGGGTAAAGCGTAATTCGGTTTCAGCATTTTGCTTGTCGAATACAACAAAGAAACGATAATCTCCCGCAGTCGGAACCTCAAAATAGCCTTCTAATCGAGCGCTGTTTGTACCAGTTGGCTTGGCAGTAGTATCGACAGCAGAGATGAGTTTCGTTGTGGGTGTACCCGTTTCATCATTTGAAGTAAAAAACGATGCACTAATGCCCGATAAACCTGCTGTCGTAAACCCATCTAGCAGTGGCTTGCTAGAGTCTGTTGGATCTGTCAGTAACTCAGTATTAGTCAGTAATGCTTCAGTGAGATTGAGGTCGGTATTCAGATTAGTGCTAAGGGTTCCTACAACAAACTGACGAATGAGCTTTGTTTGCAGGAAAGGGAAAAATGCCTGTACTAACTTTTCCCGTTTTGACCGCATCTGATTTTGCTTTTCGGCATCGGTTAGCGTATCTGCAATCGGGGTGAATAATAAATCAAAGTCACCTGGATCTTGCAGAAAACCAGCAAACTGTTTGTTAAAAAATTCCTTTGCTGTTGCTGTTGCTTTGATTTGGACGGCATTGAGCAAATTGGCGAAGAGGGGCGATGGATTTGCCGTTGTCAGTTGTGTTTTCTTGGCATCTAGCAAAACTACTCCCCGACAAGCCAGCCGTTGGACTTGGTGAACGGAATCGTAGGTGACGCGAATGGTAGAATCGGAAATTGCATTCGGATCGAGTTTGTTCGCAAGTAATACCTTCTCTTGGCTTAGCACTTCATATTCGATCGTACCTGTCCACATTGCCATAAATGTTTCTGCGACATCGGCTGGCAGCACTAAAGCTAGCTTTTGCCGCAACATATCATCCGTGACGCTAATAGCATCAGCAGGAATAGGGTGTTCGGCATGGATGCGAGTGATTTCAGTTGCGAGTGTTTTGACTAAACCCAGAACGACATCTGAATTAACGCGATATTTGCCAACTGGATCGAAGTTATGGCGCAATAGATAATCCAAATCTTCGGGTTTGAATCCACTCTGCTTAACTTTCTCGACAATCTCAATAAACTTGATGGTTTGAGTAAAAGGATAATCATCATCAATGATGGTGAGTCCATCAGTTTTCAGCGGTTTAAAGGGATCGAGTCCTGATATTTTTTTGAGTGAGATCAAATCGCTAATCGATAGCTTCAGTGCTTTTGCTAGTAGTCGATAGCGATACAGCATAGAAACATTCTCCAGCGATAGTGCTGCGGTTTTAAGAGTTCGATCGGTGGCATTAAGAATGCGGCTGATATCCTCTGCGGTAAGATTCAGTGCGCCTTGTAGAGCTGGCAAGTGATCTTTAAGCAAAATGCTAGCATTAGACAAATAATTGCCTAACGGATTGTCAAAAATTGGATCGTTTTTGAGAATGCTAGGCTTGAGTAAAAGTTGGGCATAAAGAGAGTTATTACCCGTCGTTGATAGATTCGACCAAAGTGTCAGTAATTTGATGCGACTATTTTTACCAAGATTGAGGCGGTCGCCGATTTTTTTCAGGTGGGCTAGATAAACCAATGCAGTTTTGAGTGCCCCACCGATATTCATTCCAGTTAATGGCAGGATTGTCGCGGGGATGAAAACTTGCAAGGCGCGATCGGTTTCGGCGATCGTCCACCCCAGTTTTCGCCACAATCGCACGAAAAGATTTAACTTCAGAAATACCAAATCGTCGGCTGGATTTCCATTGGCATAACGTGGAATTGTTAAATCAAAATTACAGCTAGCATTGGGATCGAATAGTACAAAAATTTGGTTAAATTTACCATCATTCCAAGCATCATCCAGCCAAGTTTCCGCATTAAAACCAGAGCCAGCAAAGTTTGCAGTCAGTTTTTGCAGTCGCTGTTGAAAAGCTGCTAGTTCGTCTGAAGTTAAAGCTGAATAACCTGCTTGACCTTTATAGCGCAGAACATCGTCGATATCGATACCCGAATCGTTGGTATCGAGTCGCAGTTTCCGCAGGATAACCAGTTGTTCCAGTTCGGGATTGACAAACTCAGTTCGCACTAACTCGACCAATTCTTTATAGCTGACTCCCAACCGCCGGGATAGGGATTTAGCTGAGTTTAAATCGAGCCGCTGACCATTTTCATCTTCAGCTTCGGCTGTGGCATCATTTGCAGTCGCGTAGCCATATAATTCATACCATTTGAGAACATCGAACTTGGTAAAAATGCCGTACTCGGAGGGCGAAATACTTAAAGATTCTGCCCAAATTGCATTGCGATAATAGGGTTTAGGTTCAGTTGTCGGCGGGAAGAGTTCATCTGTCGGACGAAAAACTTCCAGAACTTCGGTAAGAGGGGTTTCAAAGTAGTTAAAAAATCGGCGGACGGTTTCCAACCATAAATCGAAGGGGAGAGTAAGTGGGTATTTAGCCTCTTGAAGTTTGGTATAAGCAGCCGCCAAGACATTTTGTGGCTCAGCTAAGAGTTCGGGTGTAGTTGCTAAACCTGTATCGTGTCCGCTATCTGCCGCTAGCCGATCGTTCGCAACGTAATATTCCAAAATCTCATTGACAACATCAATGTAAGGTAAAACGGTGTGGGTATTCTCGCAAGTTAGAGGTAAGTTGGGCAGATCGGGACGACGTTCAATTAGAACTTCGTAAGGAGTTTTTTCAGTATTGGGATCGGGTTGTCCCGGATGCTTGCTACGCCATTTATTCAGGAAGTTAGTTTGCTCGGTTGGATTCTTAAATGGATAGGATGCGGTTCCGTGCTTTGCTTTCCAATCTTTGAGGAAGTTCTGCCAAACTAGAGATTCTGGGTTTCGGGACTTAATCAAATCGACTTTATAATCAAGGAAATCTAGCAAATCGACAAAATAGGCAGCGGGACTAAGCACGGAACGGCAGTGTTCGCACTCACAAAAATCAAGAGATCCGAATAGGGTTTCCATTGTGGGATAGTGCTTAATCAGTTCATTTTTGGCAGCTTCGCGGAGCTTAATAGACGGCGAGGTGACATGAGTGGATGGTGCGCGATCTATTTGTTTGGCTGCTGTGAAAAAGTTGAAGGTGACGGTAGTGACTTGCTCCGCTTTGCGATACACCAATCGGGCTTCGTCTAGAGAAGGAAACAATTTGCCAAAGCGATCGAGAAATGTTTCATAAGGGAACGCCACAACATCCTGGGCTGAGGTAAACTCCTGAGCCACCAGAACTTTGAGTGATTCATCCGTTGGAGTAATTTGATAGAGGCGTTGCAGTTGCTTGATGCTTTCTGTGGTGCTTTGCACCTGGCTAGATTCAATACCATTTAAGACAGTTTGATTCTGCTTAATGAATGCTGCGATCGGAGTTCGCCCTAGCTCAAAGCCAAGTGATTGAGCATTTTGCAGAAACTGGCGGACAGGAGCTTTGATCTCACTGTGTTGATTTCCGAGCTGCAACTCATCTTTTTCAATCATTCGATCGATAACTTGTGTGGGAAAAGATAGACGCACCTTACGAGCAAGATCGGCAGCATAGGCATCCAATCGATCGCCAATTTTCTCACCTGCATAAATTGGGGGAATCAGGGTTTGTAGAATTTTCTCGTTATTGTCAGCCAGATTATTCAGTCGAGTTTTCCACGCCTCTGCTTGATACAGGTTTTTATCTACTAATTGAGCAAGACTATCGATCGACTGAAGTTCCTGTTTCAGAGATTCTGCGAGATTAGCGTTATTGAGGGTGAGATAAGCGAGTTTGCCTTGTAGCTGGAGACTATTGATTTTCTCTGAAGCAATGCCACTCTCCTCTGCTTTCTGCCAGAGTTCGGCTCCCTGATGGGCAAAATGAAGGTCTTCAAAAATTATTTGCTCGCTGTCAGCCAAGCCAGATTTGCTCAGAAAATCACCCATGTTCGATACAGCACCCGGTGCGATCGCAGCACGACGACTCTGACGGGCAAAGGTATCAACGGCGGCTTTTGTTCCAGCAACTTGCTGATCGCTCAGGTTGACAATGCCAGACTCCCGTGCTTTGGCGATCGCCTGTTCGATAACTTGTCCACTCACCTGCGCCAGTTGGTCTTTATCGGTTGGCAATCCGACTCGAAACATAGCGTAGAGAGCATCCTGGGGAATGCCTGTCTCGGCACTGAGTTTGACAGCGGAGGATGCCAGGGCAATCAAACGAGCATCCCATCCAGTTGCCTGGTGCAGTAAGGTAAGGTCTTGGCGATCGGCATTTTCCTGAGCGCTTCCCAATTGCTGCAAGCCGTCAAGTTGTTGGCTGAGGTCGCGGGTGAGGCGTTGATACTCCGCAGCTAATGGCTGGACAGCGATAGGCGCAACCAAGTTTAAAACCTCGTTTTTGCTGGCATTTCGCTTGGTATCAGATAGAGAGATTTCTTTGCCCTGAGGATCGATCGCCCGGATTTCCAGATTCACTGCTTTACCATTAACTGGGTAGGGCAGGGCATAGAAGCCTTGATTGTCTGTTTTGACTTCGCCCAGAGAAACTTCTTGACCGCCAAAACCTCGGTTGTAGAGCTTCAGAGTTACGCCATCAGCGGGTAAGCCATGCTCGAAGATGATCCGTCCTTCAAGGCGATGGGTGGGCACGTTGAGGGCTGCGATCGCTCGTTCTAAGGCGACTTTTGAGGCATCATCAAAGATGCCTGTGCGATCGAGTTTGTAGTTTGCTTGCAGTTGCATCAGCGCATCGCGGGTTCCCACGCCAAAGACTTGCTCGTTCAGTTCATTTTGAGGAATCGCAAAGTTTAGTTTATTTAGATTAACTTGCAGTGCTTGGATTTCAGCACCGCGATCGTTGAGAGTGAGAAATTTATTAGTATTGCGATCCCCCCCTAAGTTCCCCAGCTTGGAATCAATGCTATTCAATTTGCTGGTGTGATCCCCCAATTTGGAGTCAATACTGCCCAATCGAGTGGTTTGTTCGCCGACTTTAGAATCTATGCTGCCTAATTGATTATTTTGATTGCTGAGATTCCCTTCGATTTTACCAAGTTGAGCCAGTTGGTTGTCAATGCTGCCTAATCGTTCAGTGCTACCGGCGATCGCATCGAGTTTTTTGTTAATTTCTAGCAATACTTCATCAGAAATATCCGAAAAAGCACCCAGTTCTCTCAATACTTGATTGAGTGCTTCTGCGGTAGCGCGATCGACACCCTCTATTTCCGGTTGGACTCCTGTCTGTTCCCAAAAGCGTTTGAGTAACTGATAAGTGGCATTGTCTGAAAAGAATTGGCGCTGTTGTTCTTCGAGCAAAACAGTTTCTAGTTTTTGTTGCTCTTGTGGGTCGAGTTTAAACCATTGGCGGCGCAACAGAAACAGTAAGCCGTTTTGCAAATTAACGATGGCAGAACCTTTTTCGCCGATGAAGAGAGGGAAGGTGATAGGGGACATAAGAGAGACTCCTTGGGAAATTTTAATATTGGATTAGTTTGAGGTTAAAGGGCGATCGGCATCATCTTCTAGATTATCTTCAGGAAAAACAACATCTTCATACAGCAGAGAAATCGGACAGCGGAAATCAACGCTAGTTAACTCAACTTCTAGTTCTGTGTCGCTGGTTGCAGTTGTTTCCAGTGAATAAGCCGTGAGTTCCCATTTGCCTTTCTCATTGATGCGGTAACATTCCACATTCAGGCGATCGGCTTCAATCAGAACGTATTCTTTTAAAGTTTCAATTTGACGGTAATGTTTGAATTTTTTGCCGCGATCGAATGCTTCTGTACCGGGAGATAGCACTTCGACAATTAAACAGGGATGATAAATAACTTTGCGGGCAGTGCGATCGCGCAAATCGCAACTTACCATAACATCTGGATAGTGAAATGGTCCGTTTTCCGAAACTCCCACTTTGGCATCTGCCATGAAGACTTTACAGCCTTTACCCCGCAAGTGATTTTTGAGTCCGGAGGCTAGGTTCAATGCAATAGAGTTATGGGGCAGAATTCCCCCAGTCATAGCAAAGACTTCCCCATTCATGTATTCATATTTAATGGGTTGTTTTTCTTCCCATTCCAAATACTCTTGGGGAGTCATGAATTGAAATTTAGCTTGAGCGATCATGTGAAATATCTCCTATTAACTGAGAAATTAAGTTGATGCTTTTTTAGAGAAATGAGCGATCGCACTTTTAAACTATTCATTTTCCCTTTCATTAGAATGAGGGAGTAATGGTTCAAGCAATGCGAGGAGTTCTGGAATATCACTTTGAATCACATCCCATAGGGTGTCGAGGTTAACTCGATCGTAATGATGGGTGAGAATATCTCTCATTCCAGCAATATCTCGCCAGGGAACTTCAGGATGCTGGTTCCGAAATTCGGCTGAGAGTCGCTTAACAGCTTCTCCCATGACAATGACTTGATAAAAGATAGGAAATTGCTTTTCTTCATCGATCGCCAATGCAGATTTATAGAGTCCCTCAGCAAATCGCAAAACTCGTCGTACAGCGTTGGCGATATCTAGTAATGAAGCCTTATCCCTGCTCATAAATCACCTGTGCTGTGTCAATAATTTCGTGGCGGCGAATCCAATTTTCACTGGTTTCGATCGATTGTTTGAGAGCAATATCCACTGGTCGCCCAAAGCGTGTTTCCAGTTCGTGTTTAATTTTGGCAAGAGTTAACAATCCCTGGCGGGCATTGGGTGCAAATTTTACGAGAATGTCAATGTCGCTATCGACTTGAAAGTCTTCGCGCAAAACCGAACCAAATAGCGCCATTTCTACAATTTGCCACTGCTGACAAAATGTAGAAATTTCGATTAGGGAGAGTCCTAAGCGTTGTTTGATTTTGGGATTGCGATCGGCTAGTATTTTTGGCATTACTCTTATTTGGTTATTTTTCGGTAATTTGGTGTGTAACGCATTTCTCAAGCAACTCCATACCCTGTATATGGACGCTTGTAAGGTGGATGCAATCCAAGTATAATGTCTTCTTTAGCAACGCCCATTTCCAGCAATTCTTGACCGATATCGATGCCAGTTGCATTGTGCTGAAGCCAGATTGGGTCATCTTTGATATCGAAGTGCAGAACGGTATAATAAATTCGCTCTAGTCCTTTCCAACCCACTCGCATGAGTTGATAGCGATCGCGTACAGGACCGAAAAATAGCTCGTTTTCTACATCTTCGTTGCGGGATTTAAATTGACTGTGCTTTTCCAACAGGGTTTGGATGCAAGACCGATAGCGCTCTAATTTATCCATTGGATGACCTCCTCGGTTATGGGTTCGTAAACAATAAGTTTGAGTTGATGTCGGGCGATCGCTCATGATGTCAGTACCTCATCTAAAATATCGATCGCCTGCCCAAAATATCGGCTATCGCACTAATTGTTCTAGCTCGATCGCTAAACAACGTTGGTAGATAACTTCCTGAAATCCGGGTCCCATTTTGTTGTGAACTTTCATGGAGCATCCAATGATTTTGTAGGTGAGTTCGTTTCCGGGAGGCATAGAGGTTATTTCTTTTCGTCTGTATCAGGATTAGTGGGATTTCAGAATTTTCAGGATGGGCGTTCTAGTTTTCCTCCGGTTCTCGAAATCCTGATTCATCCTAAAATTCTGAAAATCCTGAGACTCTTGGGGAGTCATGAATTAAGATTGTAGTTGAGCAATCATTTGAAATGTCTCCTATTAATAGTCTCCTTGAATTAAATATAAGCACTACCTACCCTCACTAGCTATCATAAAAATCTAATTAGTTACTCTTTTTCTCTTCCTTCCCTGACTGGGTTTGTAAATACAACAGTACTGAGGCTGCAAGCGATGTTACAGCAGTTTTTGCAGTACCTGCGCCAAGAACAGTAACGGTGGCACCTGTTCCAGCAGTAGTAGCGGCAGTAGGCGCAATTGCAGCCGTCGTTGTTCCTGCTACTCCCAAGCCTAGTGCAGATTCCAACATTAACGATGCTCCTATGGCACCACCTGCAAATCCAACACTAAATGCAGCGTTCTTGGCGATTTTCATCGCTATATCAAGTCGATTTTCCATTATAAGTTGTGATCCTGCCGTCTGATAGGGTTTTGTGCTCAAGAGGTTTTTTGTATTTTGCACTTGTTCCTGCTCTTCGTTCGGGCGTCTTCTTCGACCACTTAAATCGTAGACAATTAGTCCAGGGATGCTTGCCCCATTATTATCTTTCGCTAAAGAGATGTTAATTGTGGCTTCATACTCTCCATTTCTGATTGTAATAGGATCGAAAAGCTGCGGAGTCAACTTATCTGCACTATTAAGTACAGTTCCAATTTTGGGTTGGGATACAACGTAATCGCCCACTTTTTTTGGAAAATGTTCTGTATAATGATCGACTTCCGAAACATATTCCTGATACTTACTTGGGTTTCGTGGTTTCAGCTCATAAAGATGAGCTTGATTTGCACCTTTCACTTTAGGATCGGGAATAAACAATGCGAGATCTACACTTCCTGGATTTTGGCTGTTAGGATTTTTGGAACCATCGGGCAATGTTTCTACTTCCGTAGCATTGGAAATGCCTAATGCTTGCAGACGCGCTGACATAGTTTTCAACACAATAGAATGAATCAACGTACCAAAATCGCTTCGATTTGGCGGCATGAAAGAGCCTCCCGGTGGTGGTGTTTTTTTTTCATCTGTCCCATCTGGATCAATAAGTCTGCATGGATTATTCAGCACGTATGAGTAGAGGTTTCGTGGTTGGGGTAAGTCTACTGGATCGCAACTCGTCCACTTCCCCAACCACGGCGCATAATACCGCGCCCCATGATAATAAAGCCCCGTTTCCTCATCCCGTTCTTTCCCCGTATATCGATACCGCTTTGCTGCCGCTTTAATACTCTTATTCACCGCCTGATACGACGTACTACCGTAGGGATAATACTCCTCATAGGAAATGACATTAGCCTTATCATCCAATTCCAAACTAGCCGAACCAAGATGATTACCAAACTGACACCGAATCAATTGTGCAGGCGATTCATCATCGGGATTAGTAATAGTCTTAGTCTCCACCAACGCAATCCGCTGCCGATCATCCATAACGTGCAGCGTCTCGCGCTCTAATTTAATGTCATTCCCATTACTCTCAAACTCCCGATAAACCTCAAACCCACCCAGATAAATCCGCTCATTTTTGGGCCTCCCATTTTGCCGTTCAGTAACTTTACGAACCCTCTCTCCACTAACATCATAAACATAGAAAGTCGTCTCCGGCACTTTCTCAGGTGGCGGTATATCATTCACAGCCTGCCGCGAAGTCACACTCAACTCATCCTTGTAATTCCACTGCATCAGCATCAAGTGAGGCATACTCGTCATATTGCCGTGAGCATCGTAGGTGTAAGGTTCAGTCTTTACCCCCACATTCGTGCTACTCAAGCGATTGCTCGTTTTAGCAGGTTCAATTAAACTCGCTTCGTTATAAGCATAAACACGAGTCCAATTCCCATTCGCCGCCTGATGAATTAACTTCTCAAAATTACCAACAGCATCATAAAAATATTGTTCGGTATAGTTCCGCATCGCCTGTCCCTCATTAAGGTGCGGCAAACTCACACGAAACTCGTCATTCCAGGTGGTTTCTGGTTGCCCGATTTGTCCAATATGCTCCCGTCCCGTTGCCTCAATCAGTCGGTAAATTGCATCGTAAATATAATCGCATTGCGGCAATACAACCTGTCCCTTGAAAAAGATTATTTGCTGGGCATCATCCTGAATCCGGGTAATATTGCCAACAGGGTCATAAGTATAAAACAAGTCTTGGAATACCGCACCACCCCGCGTGGTTTTAAGATGAGTTAGACGGAAGGTTTTTTCGTCATAGGTATACTCAGTTTTTGCCCCATTTTCATATTCAATATTCGTGCGCTGTCCCTTGGCGTTGTAGTCGATATTCGTGACAGTATGAAAATTAGCTGATTGCGGAATGAGTAATGCTATTGGCTCAGCCGTTTCTCCCAGCCAAACATCCATCCGTTCCAATAAATTCGCCTCATTGTAACCAGGACGGATGATATTGAGTTTCGTATTCTGCTTGCTACTATGGGGTGCAACTAACTGAATTGGTCGATTTAACGCATCATAACGGGTACTGCTGCTAAAGATTTCAGTTTCTAAAACGGGATTGCCCGACCAATTAGGAATTTTTGTGTAATCCTTCACCAATTGACGCTTGCTGCGTTCTAGATTTCCCTTAAAGTCGAATTCTACATTCGTGGCAACACCAGCACTATCAAAATGCTGATAAATCCTGCCGCGATGGTTTTTGACATCGCCTTGTGCTTCACCATAAACCGTCTTTTCTGTCAGGATTTCCGGCTCATTACCAGCCTTGACAAACAATTGAGTTGGACGCAATAACTCATCATAAATAGTACGCAGAATATGGTTGCGACTATCCCACATCCGAATGGGCTTGCCTGCCACATTGTTGAGCATCCAGCGATCGCCTGCTTCCATACTAGACTGGTAAATGCGATCGCCCAGCATATCATAGTCATATTTCATCACCAGGCGATCGAGAGCATCCGTTACCGCACGCTGATTCCCCTCGATGTCCAACTCAACATGAGTGCGATATTTCCGATCATTGCCATTAGCATCTTGTCCGTTATCCGCAATGGTTAAAAATGTGCGTCCTAGCGTGTCTAAATACGCAATAGAGGGAGTATCAGCGTGTTTTGATGCTTTTTGGGCTGCGCTTTTCTCATCAGTCTCTAGTGCCTCATTAATCCGCTGTTGATACCAAGTCGGCAAATAATCCTCATCGGGCAATTTCCTAAAAAATGCACTCACATCGCGATCGGTTTTGGGGTCAAATGTCACCGTATCGTTAACATCGTAAGTTTTTTGCTGCCACGGGTCAAAAACGACTTTTTCCCAGGTATGATTCGGATGCAGCGTCGCAACAACGCGCTCAACCGGGTCGTAAAACAGCGTGCTACTAACCCCATGTTTTTCTATACCGAATTTGTGCGTAGGACTGAAAAACGGCTCGTATTGCTTGACTGGTTTACCCTTATTGTTGTAGATTGTCGCTCCAGTTCCCACCCAACGCGGATTTAGGATGGGTGAATTCGGTACACTTAAATCGAGGGAACCCGGTTCTGCCTGAACTTTAGTTTGTGCTTCGCGTCCAAAACCATCGGAATAAACGAAACTCAGTTGAACTTTAGATTGTTGTCCTGTATTTAAGTCATTAATATGGGTTTCGCGAACAATAGATGCGGCACAAACAGGAGTATGATTCAAGTCATAAATAATCCGCGTCGTTGCCGTTCCCAGGTGTTGTACTGCCAATGAATGTGGGTCGTTAGTATCAAAGAAAGCCTTAATTTCATCGTCGGTGAGGTCAGCTTTAAAGTTCGCAAATGTATCTCCTTTGTTCTCACTTTCCTTACCCATAATGGCTGTAGCAACCACCATCCCCAAAGCATCAAATTTCGCTTGCGATCGATTACCGTTTGGATCGGTAATTTGTTCTGGTTGCAGGGTGCGGTAATTGTTCTGAATTGCGATCGTATTATTGAGCGGATCGATCGTTTGAATAACAGATAAGTGATATTTGTCGTAGGTACTGGTATAAACATTACCAAACGGGTCTTTGATTTTAACAGGTAAATAGAACTGATTCGGCTCAAACGCCTGCCGACCCGATGGAATCCACCAGCCACCATCTTGATCTACGTATTTCCCTTCATTACTTAGTAGCGCATTTAGCTCGCTAGAGGTTAGCTTACTGCTATAAACCCGAGCTAAAAGTCCCGATGTAAATGCCAATTTAAAGCTTTCACAAGGCAATGCCAGAGAGTCAATTCGCCCCAGTGGTAACGGGGTTGGATCGGTGGTGTTGGCTTCGCTGTCTTTGCGATAAAGTGTTCTCACGCGCTCAATCAACCGCTTTTGCACAGTGCCGGATGTAGTAATTGCTTCGTAAGCTATTTCGCTGGCTGTTAATAATTGGGTACGGATAAAGTCTAGTGAGAATGGAATTGTAGAATTTAAACCAGTAATTTCGTAGGTGCGCGTCTCAATTGGCACACCAATCCGATACCAATCTATTTCGTCAGGTTTATTAGTAACTTGATTTTCGGTGTAGGTAAAGAGTGTTTTTGCTTGTTCTGGATAGGCTGGTGTGCGGCGAGGATAGGCGATCGCTACTGACTTTAACCCATTGCCAAACTCATCTACCTCTAGCGTCATCGCATGGGTGACACGCGGATCGTTGGGATTACGTTCGTAGTGATAATCGATAGTTTCGCGATCGTGAGCGAAGAAAACAGCATGGTGGTTCGTTTGCAGTGCTTGTTCTAATCGAATCTCGTAATTTCGTTCGGAAACACTATAAGGATGGGATTGTTTCTCTGAACCATCTATGGCATAGATTTCTTGCCGGAGGATTCGGCCTTTGAGCGATCGACATGCTTCCCTTTCTTCTTGTGCTGTTAATCCAGCCGGTAAAATCGTGTCAGGCAGCAGCGAAGCCTCAAATTTCGCGTCAATTATCTTTCGTTGTGCCTCAGTTGCATCGGGGGGTATTTGATACTGGGGTTCTCGATAGTATTCCCGATCGGCAAAGAAACTGGAAATCTGTTCGCGATCGACATAAACTCCAGTGTGAAACCAAGTCTTAGTATGCACGGGCGGTACAAAAGAAGCTGCATCCAGATTTTTACTATCGGATGTAGTGTCTCCAGGCCCAATTGTGCCAATCTCTTCCGTGTCCCATTGTTCCACCATACCAAAACCGCGAAACTCTCGTTCTACACCGTCAAAATAGCCGTGATGGTAGGCATAGCGAGTCACGAAGCGATTGCCAGAGATGCGATCGTAAGTTTCCGCTCGTTCCACCACATGGACAGGAAAAGGTAACTTCGTAATCCAGGGTTTACCCGCACATTTATCTTGCAAATAAAACTTAGTAGAAGGCGCATACTGGACAACCGTTTCTGCACCCATATTATTGACTGTTTTGATTAACAAGTGCGGCTTTTGTCCGCCCATCAAGTCGATATAGCGCATCACACTAGGCGCACTTCCAGGCAATGGTGAAGACCACACCAAACAAGCCGTTCCATTTCCTAACAAGTCAATTGTCGTGACTGAAACTGCATTATCTATCGCCGGAAAACTGCTCAAAACACGCTTTATCGCCCAACTATTGCCCGACTGGTTGAAATAAACCTGAACGCCTTCCCCACTCAGATAGAGAATATCTGTAGTGCCAGAACCATCAATATCTGCTAACAGAATCCGGCGTTGATTAAAGATATTCTGTGCATCAAACCAAGGCGCATTATCCATCGTTACCTTAGTGCCAAATCGCCCGTATCCCAGATTTGCCCAGTAACAGACTTCACCATTGCGAATTCGCACAATATCTGTCAGTCCATCCCCCGACATATCCGCCAGATAAATTGACTGGGTGCTGTCTGCAAATACGACTCGCGGGCCTTTTTCCTCATCCCAGGGTTGATACACCCGTTCCGCCACATCAAACCCATCCTCTGCCAGTGATGAATGCCAAACAAAACAATTATCTTCTGTAATTAGTATGTCGCTATGTCCGTCGCCATTCAGGTCAATAAATTTCAAATTCGGGTTATCCCAATCCAGATTGGGTAAAGCTTTAAAATCAACAAATGATTCCCAATCTTCGTTGTGAGTCCGTTCGTAAAAACCGGGATTAGGGCTGCGTAAAGTTACCAAATCGAGTTGACCATCTCCTGCTAAGTCAAGAAACTGTGCGCCATTGTTTAAACCAGTTGCAGGTTTACTAACGACTAACTCAACAGGGGCAAAATGTGCTTCAATATGCTTATAGCCATTTGTTATGACGGTGTTAATTGGGCTGATATTGCGCTTATAAAACCATCCATTACCTTGCTCTGTTAAAATTCCCGATAATCCTTCTCCATCCAAATCTACCCACTGATATCGCGTACCATCTATCCCTTGGGGCAGATTTTCCAAACTGACACGATCGACTTCCCGTACCCTTTCATCAATATGGGCTTCGCTGTAAGTAAATTCCAAAGGAGGCAAGGATTTCTGAATATACCCACCTGACTGATTTCGTTTGTATCCTGTCTGTTTTACTGAAAGTAATAATGAGTAAATAGGATTGCGAACATCGGTGGGGTTTTCTTCGTAACAATAAGTAAAGTCAGTCGATCGCACTAAACAATCCTTCCCCACGCTTTCTTCTTTTGGGAAGTGATGGAACATCAGCACGCGCTGGCAAAGACGATACGTGCGAACTTCAAACCCTGCCCGATAGGATGAAAAGGGATCGTTACGAACAGTCCAAACTCCTGAATCATTCGGTTGGGGATAGGTGTGATCGTGTTCTCCATAGTCAAACACTACCTCAAACATCCAAGCCAGATTTTCATCTAATTTTCGAGGCGTTTGGTTTCCGTATTGGATGCGCTTTAGGTAGCGATTGGTCGAGCGACTCTCTGGAGTCCGATTCCGTTCATGTACATTTGCTAGGCTAATTCCCGCTGAATCTTCCGATTTATATTCATAGCGAATAGCATTACCTTTATCATCATAAGTTTCGCAAATTAACCAGCTAAAAATATGGGTTGAATCGCTGCCATCGACAATCCGACTTTTGGCAGTTTTGCCATACAGTGTGGTGATATTGTCCTTGGAGAGTGATCGCCAATGGACTTCTCCTGAATCTACACTTGTCCAGCGTTCAATCCGAGCAAACAACCCCTCAATGCGCGGGCGATAGCGCTGGATGCGATAATTTACACCATTGACTGTTTTTTGTGGCAGTGTCTCTCGCACCCATTGACCATTTGTATTCTTTACAAGAACTGGAACGAGATCTTCTGCACCAGAAAGAATGAAAACATCGGACTCTTCTTCATCCCAGTAGCGGGGTAAACCCTTGTCCGTCTTGCGTGTAATTGAGGGCAGCGATAGATTCCAACCCAAACCAAATATGCCATTACCAGCACCAGAATCGTAGGATAGAGACAACTGTGGCCCAAATCCCGATCGACTGGGACTGGTAGCAATCGGAACCGACATGGAGCCCGTACCCGTCAGCGGGTTAGCGGCAAATTTCTCACCCATCCCTTTAATCGCTCCTCCCCCTTTGGGCAATGACACAGCAGACGGTGGAGTGTAATAACTCTTGTCTGTGCCTTTATCACTTTGTCCAAAGGAAGACGACGGCTGATCGGCAGCGGAGGATTGTTCGTTCATAAAGGCCACTCGCTAGGGAGAAACGGTGTGCTGTTTCAGGCTACCCGAACTCGAACTATTTAGTTATGAAGAAAAGCTATGCGGAATCCTCAAATCGAGACTCTTCTTTAGTTTCTAATGCTTATTTCGGAGGATCTCTAAAAATGAAACAAATCGTTACTGGATCAAGTAAGGAGATTTGCAAAACTGGACAGGATATAAAGAAATGTAAAAATTTTCACTTACTTTCAGAAGTGCTTTGGCAATCAAGAAGTTCTGGAGATTGAGAATTAACAAGCTTAAGCTGCACCACATTTTCTTATGAGATTGGAGCAGGCTTAGCACAAATTTTGTGTTGAAATGACATCTTTAATAAAAATTAACGGTTTGGTTCTATAAGGAAAGAAGAAAATGGACACTTGAATGTTATGGAATGAATATTTTATGATGTTGGCGCGAATGACAGCGAGTCGATCGACGTGTCTAGCGCCGTCAGTAGGCGCGGTCATCGTCAAAAATAAGCAAGTGCTGGCGATGGGATACAACGGCGCGCCATCGGGTTCGAGACATTGCACAGATCAAGGTTTCTGTTACGAAAGTTTGAGTAGTTGCAGTGCCAGCAAAACTTTGCTATCAAGGGCGGTTCATGCGGAAGCTTCGGCGATAGGTCAGGCAGCTCAACATGGAATCTCCACGCTCGGCTCTAGTATTTACGTGACTCTGGAGCCGTACATTTCTTGTTTGAAATTAGTGATAGCTGCGGGCATCCGGCAAATTTATTACGAAACCTCCTTGATCACCGACGAAAATGCTGAGTTAAGAGACTCTTTTGTTGTCGAAGGTCTGATCAATCTTCAGCAAGTGGTTCTGCCACCGTTATCTGTTCAGAAACTTTCAGCGCTCTATCCCATTTTCCCTGATTCTTCGTTTGAACTATTGGTTAATCCACAGTAAAATTTTGTGGCTGTTGCGATCAATTGTTGTGATGGCACTACGCGCCCCGCAAGCTACGGCGGGTTCGGAAACTGTTGGGTAAATCAGGAGGTCTTGCGCGTAAGAATCGTGTGTGTACACATTGAAATCTGCGGCTTTGAAGCGTTTTTCCCACAGTTTTTGCATTACGAACAAATGAAAAAGGGGAGCCACTGGCAACTCCGCAGTTGGAAAGGAAAATAAAATCATGATAGCCAAATTTTAACACTGATTTTTGCTGGTTCTGGTTAACAAAAAGCAGTTTGTAGATGGATACGCTACAGTCGCTCGTTCCATCGGTTGATTGCTCATGGGTCGATTAAATTGATTGGTCAATCGTAACTTGCGGGGCGCGTAGCGCCATCGCACAGAAAAAGAAACAAAAACAGGAACAATTGACTGTTGCTGTTTCTGTCAGAAGCTAAACTCGGATAATGCGGATACGATTTGGTGACATTCGCTTCAAGTTGGCTCGAACTCCGCGACTTTTGCCGTCGTAGACCGCAAGCATATAATTAGCCTGTTTGCTCATTAAGATGTCCTGAGCCGGATACCGACCGACAAAGACAAGCGGGTATCCAAAACTGAGATTGCTGCCAGTTTCATAAACCGTGACGTTGGGATACTGCAAAATTGTCAAAAAGGTGAGGGCGAGTTTGTCAAACCCGCGATAGTTGCCGATTAGGATTTCGACCTCTAGTTTGGTGATGTTGTGAATCTTTGTCCACATTTCATTGTTCATCTTCTGCAAATATTCGGTTCCGGTAAGAAAGACTTTCATTTAAGATATAATTAGGTTTGTGTTTTCAGCTAACTAATTGACTGTTACAAGCGCGATGTAACAGTCACTTTTTCTGCCAATTTTCTAGATTCTTTTGAGAAGCATGGCAATTCGATCGTATCGATCGGAGTGGTAACCGCTGTCAAAAATCCCAAACCGCTTATCAGAGTAGTCAATGCCGAGTACAGAGATAACGCAGTAGTGGTTGTAATAAGGGAATAATACTGAGCCTAAATATGGCTCAATATATTCCGTTTCAAACAAAACTTTAGCTGTCAGTTTTTCATACTGTTGCTGGCTGTTTTGTCCCAAAAGTTCTAAAGTCTGAGTGTTCATTCGTCAACGGTTAGCTAAAAGGCTGCCACTCTACAGCGAAGCACCACGACTGTAATAATTCAGTCGCTTCACTTTTGTTAATTCTTTGATCGACCACATCTGAGCTAACCGTTGACCGATTTCGTCATAAGTTTCCGCCGACTTAGCATAATCAAACCCCTGGCTTTTTTCTGCAATAGAACAGGTGTTGCGGTAGTAGCGAAAAAGTCTTTCTAGCTCTGGTGCAATATTCTGTCTGTCCCAACGTAGTCGGTTAGCTAATCTAAGTGCTGGTCGATCGTATGGAATAGCTGAGGGATGTATGAAAGAATAAGAGGAAGGTTCTGAGCCTGAATTGTCGATTTTTGTGAGATAGCGTAGTGACATATTACTTATCCAAAAAGTCACTACCCTACAGCGAAGCACTACCCACATCCACGACTGTAATAATCCATTTTCCTTACTTCTGTCACTTCTTCGATCGGCCACATCTTCGCTAAAATTGTGCCAATCTTCTCGTATTTATCCGCAGAATTCTCCGAATAAACTCCGTAGCCTTCTCCGACATACTCTTCATGGCAATGAGGTGTTAGAAAGATATAACACCTATGGCGATAGTAGGGGGACAATCCACCCAATTCCGGCTCAATATTTTCTCTTTCCCAGCGAAGTTTAGCTGTTAAGTTGGTAAATGTTGAGACTGGATTAAAGTCAGATGTAGGATTAGAAGAAGGCTCGGGTTCAGGGAACTTTTCATTTTTATTGGGAATGCGAATCGGCATATTATTTGTCCAAAACTTACAACTTTACAGCGAAGCAAAACCAAACTAATTTTCTAGTAACCACTTATGAATGACACTTACCTCATAGTCTGACATTTGGTTTTTTAAGCAGATTTTATGCTTTTCATCTAAATGGCAGAGACTACGGTAAGCCCGCAAACTATCTGTGGTTTCGACGTAAATTAAGTGAATCGATGTCGCTACGCGACCCGCAAGCTACGAGAGTATTTGCGGTTGTAGTCGTTGTAAGAGTCACCGCTATTGAATCCGCAAACTTTGGTGAGGCGCAACTTAAAAGCCATTAGACTGCCGGGTGTGATTATGATATTGCCGTTCTTGTTTTCGTTGGCGTTCCTGATCGACATGGCAGGGAACGCAAACACATTCAACTTCTAAATGGTTGACGGCATCGTAGCCCTTGTAGTGGTCATATTCATGCTGTCGTAGCTTGCGGGGCGGTACGCCATCGGGTCCTAAATGACCGCAATCGACACAGGGTATATTACGTGCGCGGGCTAATTTATTACTTGCGACTGCGTAATTTACACGGTTGCGGGCTTGGTTCTTGTCGCCGTCCCTGCTAGGTTTAGCGGGAAAGCCTCGGGATTTACGCTGGTCGATGCGCTACGCGCCCGCAAGCTACGGAACTGGGTGATACCTTTGTCGATCGAACGATTGCCGACAACTTCTGCAACGGTTGTCTTTGCCGTCGCGCGAACTGGCATCCTGATTAAAGAGCCTGACCTGTACCCAAGTTTGACAAGAGAAACACCATTTCAAACCAGACTTAACGTTTTGCTGATATTGTTCAGCAGAAATTCCAAGTTTGGCAGCAGCAATTTTTACTCCACCAAGTTTAGTGAGTACCATATTTTTCTAGATTGTTGAGTAGATTGCACGACAGTTAGACAGCAATGAACCACTGCGGATAGGACACCGCAGCGGACAGCAGAGCATTAGGAATAGAGGGAAGGAGCTAGTGTAGGAAACTGACGAATTCTTAAATCTTGGGGAAATTCATCGATCGTTCCACCTTTCTTATCTTTGAGCTTCAGTTTTTGGTAAGTGGCGACAACTCCGTGGATATAGCAGGCAGTCTGAATGGGATTAGAGCCAAGTTGTTTGACAAAGATTGCCACATCAGACGCTCTTTGACATTGATTGACCATGAATCGAATCCAGTCAAGCTCACAGCCACGCGCACCGGGCCCGGATTCACCGCCAATAATTACTTGGTCGATCGAAGAAAGCCAAGTAGACTGCTCACCATCTGAGTTAGTGAAAGTTTGGTCCAGGCTGACGCATTCTAGTAAAGGCTCACAGCTCAGAAAGAGTTTTGTTGCTGGGGTTTGTAGCAGGTGAGGGATTCGATCGTTAGCAGTTTTTTGGTTTTCGACCGTAGTGCCTACCCAGATATTAGGCAAAAAGCTGGTACTGACCATTTTCTCCAAGCTATCCAAAAGAATCCCTAAGTTAGGGTATTTTTGAGTAGGGAATGTTTTAGAGTCACTGTCAATTAATTGATAGATTCTTTCCCAGGGATTGTTTTGAAAATACTCCCGCATTTGCTCCGGGCGTTTAGTGAGTATTTGAAATGTGTGATGTGATGCGATCGCCATTACTGCAAAAATCTTGTCCAACCATTCATCTTTGACATTTGCGTGAAAGATGTCCGACATCGAACAGACAAACACTTTTTTTGGTGATCGCCATGACAGCGGTTTAAGTAATTGGTTTTCGACAAATTCGATCGTACCGTCCCAGTCGCTGACTTTTTGATATTGAGGAAACTGCTGTAACCTTGCAGATTTAGCAGCTTCAGCAGCATAACATCGACTGCATCCAGCACTTATTTTTGAGCATCCCACTAAGGGGTTCCACGTTTCGTCAGTCCAAGAAATTAAAGTTGGCATACGATTTTCTCCCAAATTAATGCAACGAAGTTAGTAAACTCCGTTGCGTGGTTTTATTTTTTGAAATGGTGTCCCGATTTGTATTTGCGTGTGCGACCATAACTATCAAATTGGTTGAATTGTTCACCGCATCCGCAAGCACAATTAATCAATGGATTAGATAGGTAAAAATGATCGTATTGTGCTTGACAATATTTGGCTCCTTTGATTTTGGTGATTTTCTGCTGATTTATAAGACTGGGCATTATTTTATGGATAGCAGAAACTGGATATCCTAATGCCGATGATATTTCCTTGACAGTTACCAAACGATCACCGATAAAGTCGAGAATAGGCTCAAAATCAGTCTTTGAATTGTTATGACCGTTCATGTAAGTTCTTTGTCTTCCCCAAATATCAAATTTTGCCAATGTTTCACCACATCCACAAGCACATTTGATTAACTTGTTTTCTTGATTTGGAAGTTTTCTGCTTGAGTTTCTAATTCTGTGTGCAAGTCTGTGTTCTGCAATCGTCAAGACTTCTAAATTTTCGGGTCGGTTATCCGTTTTGTCACCGTTTATGTGGTGAACGTGTTCTAAGGATGTAATTAACCTTCCTATTTTCTCGGATGCGACTAAGCGATGCTCGTAAGCGTAGCCTCTTGAGTCTGACAATGGATGCGATCGCTCTACTCTAATCAAGACGTATCCGTTAGAGGCAATTGACCTGCCTCCCTTCCACATATTATTTTGTTCACCTTTACGTCCAGGTAAACGCTTCAAATCTGGTATACTTGTCATCACAGACCTACTCTATTAGGTTTGTCATGCCCCAGAGTGTTATCAGCACTGCTGGGGCAAACTATTAACATTTTAACAGTTTTAGGTCTATTTGTTAATAGTTTAAGCTGAAAAATCGAAACTTTGAAGCGAAGCATTATTGTTACTGCTTTGATTTTTTGCTATCTTGCACAGGCAGGACTAATTTTTCTGCACCAATGTCCGCCGTGTTTGCCGTCGGGTTTTACTAAATGGATGGGGTTGGCTGTGATGTCAGTCCACTGAATATTGCTCATATTTCTACCTTTGATAGCGTTCGCGGTGTCGAGTAGATCGAGTGTCGAGTAGTCAATCCGACCATCTCAAAATGGATGAGAGATGATCGAGTTGAGAATAATGAGCGAGGATTACTCCCCGCCCATTACCGATTATTTGCCTTTAAGTTGCTGTTGCTTTACGGGCTGTTGTACTTCAATGATTTCACCGCCATTGCCAGATGCAATAGCCGTGGGAGAAGATGAAGCAGAACCCAAACACATTGCCTGATTTTCAATGAGTCGAGGATCGACACAGTGAACAATGCCTTTTTGGTCATCTTCAAAAATCATACGGGCAGCTTTGACCGCAGCTTCTTCAAAAGGATTTGCGATCGGTCGAGTGGTGATGGCTAAGTAGTAGTAAGTGCCATAATTGCCCTCACTTTGCATCATCTGGAAACGGAAAATGTTCGAGAAATAAGCGTCAGATGCTTTGCTGAGGGCATATTCGTTGGGGTCGCCTTGCATTCCTTCAGCAACCCAAGAATTGAACGCTTCCCGACCAAAATGTTCGATTACGCCTTTCATCTTGTCCTGAGATTGACGGTGGATGAGAAAGGTGCTTAACTCAGAGCATTTTTCATGAAAATGAGTCTTCATTCCCCCGGCGACTGGGATTCCCCAGACTTCGGTAAATTGCTCATTTTCATAGTGAGGCTTGAAAGTCAGCGTTTTCTGTCCGATCGCGCAAATTGCCATCTCAACAAAATCGCCACGGGTCAAGCCAGCTTTCTCGGCTTTGCTGCTGTTCATTCCTTTGGTATCGCCAGTGACGAACATTCCGAATTCACGGGAACAATTGGCGCGATATCGACTAGGAATGGTAGGAATGCGAAAAGCGAATCCATCTATCAGAATTGGGTTTTCCATTTTCGTTTTGGTTGTGGTTGAGTTTTTGGTTTAGTTTCAGGTTTTGTTTCATTGAAGTTCCTTTGACCAAGAAAATCAAAGGAACTCAAAACTTAACAGCGAAGCATTACTATCACTCTAGATTTACATGAGTCCAAGTTTTATTTTGGTTAATAGCTGCGATCGTCGATTTCCCGACACCGTATAATTCACCAATTTTACTTGCACTCATTCCTTCATAAAGTAACTTTTTGATGTGCTTTACTTTCGTTTCATCAAGCTTTGCGTTAACTCGTCTTGTGTTTATTTTAGCTCCAATTCCTTCAACATGACTCCAGATTTTACCTGTGTTAATACCAGAAATTAGAGATGGATAAACCCCAAATTTTTCAGCAATTTGTCGAGTTGTAAGTTTACCTTCAGCTAACAAATCTCGAATTTCTTCAACTTGAGATTCCATAAGCTTAGAAATACCTACAGCCGACCCTTTTGCTTGACGGTTCTTCTGCTGTCGATCGGCTATATTATCAACCTGAGAAGCTAAGAAAAGATGGTCAGGATTGATGCAGAGTCCATTGTCGCAAGTATGACAAACGCACATCTTTTCAGGAATTACACCTTTGTAAGCTTCATAAGCTGCACGGGAAAGTTGATGATGCTTACCGTTGATGATAATCTTGGGTCTGCTGCCTGCACCTTTGTAGTCAGTTATCCAGCAGCCGTCCTTTGAAATGATGTGAAGCTCGATTCGTTGCTTGACTGTCAAACCGCGAGTAGTCATAGCATCACCGAAAATTCCTTACTGCAATTTGCTCTGTAACGGCTAGGAATGGTGGGAATCCTGAATGCGAATCCGTCAATAATAATTGGGTTATCCATGATTTTGTTTCTGGTTAAGTTTGTGGTTTGTTTCTGTTTCTGTTTTTGTTTATGGTTGAGTTTTTTTCACTAAAAAGTAAAAAAAACTCAATATCTTTCAGCGAAGCACTACCTTGGCTTTAGATTTATTTTAAGGCTTTAGGTAGTGAACATAAACTGCTAATCCTGGCACTTTATGTTCAGTTTTATTGAGTGCGATTGCCCGCTGTTTTTCTAACATTTCTAAGTACGGAGAACTGAGAAGCGCTTCATGTTTTGTTTCTGCTTCAGCAAGCATTTCTTTCAAATCATTAATGTAAGCTTGACTGTTTTCGATAGGGATTGCATTCGATCGACATAATTTATCGTATTCACGGCTGATATCCTCATCAAGCCGAACGACACTAACGTTTTGGTCATCGTAGCGAGTGCGGAGTTGGATAACGATTTTTGCATTGTCGTCGTTATAAACTACGTTTTTGCGAGATTTGTTAGACTCAATAATCTCGAAAGCTTCAAGAATAGCATCAGGTTCGATCGCTTCAGCTTCAACTTTTAATCTTTCAATTTGATTGCGAATTTCGGCAAGTCTTTTGAGATGTTCCATGATACAATTGTTGTGTGGAAATACCTGAAACTGAATCAAAAGCGGCTAGTCCTACGCTAACCGCTTTTTCTGTGTTGATTTGCTACCAACTAAGAGCGTTTACCGCTGCTTGTTCTGGAGTGCCAGTAAACTGGTCTTCAAGGCTAGAATTATCAAATAATCCAGCTTCATGAGCAACGCCGATTTCTTCGTACACAGATTCTGGATCGTACTCTCTAAAGTCTGTTGCTTCTTGCAAATCATCAAACGGCAGATGTCGATCGAAATGCTTGAAATCCTGGTTGAGGAACCATTCAGGTTGCATCTCGATCGACTCAAGATGATTCTCAATCCATTTGAGGAAGGCAAACTTAACTTGGTCAGGAGTGAATAAACTGCACTGCTGACAATCCAAGTCCTGAAGCCGATCGACGATTTCATTCAGATTGATAAGTTTGCCGATCGCTTCTAGAAGCATCCGATCTGCTATTTTCTCAGGAATTAGAGTCTCAACAGTTTCACAATCAAGATTAGAATTGATTGCTAATTGTTGAACAGTTTGTGATAGAGTAGTGGAAGATGGAATAGACATATTTGTTACCTTTGACAGAGTAATAGAGTAGGAATCAGTACCCCCCGGCGAAGCCTTCACGAGGGGTACTTTTTGTTTTCCTTTTTTCTAAGTTCACAGAGAAGGCAAATTAACTCGGAAAACCTTAGCTTCAGATTCAACGACATGGTAAATATCGTTGCTTATGTGTTCGACTTTGGTTTTAAACCAACGCACAAACGCTAATTTGACATCAGAATCGTCGTACATCTGACAGTCGCAGATGCAGCGAAATTTAAGCGTTTGTACGATCGATTCAACATCGACTATCTTTTCAAGTTTTGAAAGATAGTCGATATCTTCTTCTGACCAAGTTTGCTGTTGCATTCAGAAACAGAAACGGAACATCACTCCCTCACAGCGAAGCAATATTTGTTTCTGTTTCTGGTATTGTTTCTGATATTTCTGATTCTGGGGGATTGGCTAGAGCATAAGAATTGAGAAGATGAAGGAGACTGGCAGCAGCGACAGTAGTGTATTTGGTAGTTTGCGGTCGGTCAGTCTGGTCAATTCGCTTGATCAAATAGGAGCCGTCAGAGATGCGATCGCAACTGGTAATATCTCCACGTTCGATCGCACTCTTGGCAAGTTTGGCGATACGACCGTGAATATGAGCCATCACTACTTTTTTCTTCATGTTGAGTTTCTGGTTAAGTTTGTGGTTGGTAAGATGTCCCCCTTGATAAGGGGGAGATGCGCGATGAAAAACAACTAGAACAGGCTTAACTGTTGATGAGTAGGTTCAATGATGTGATACTCACCAGAGGGAACGTACTGATAAATGAGCAAATTCTTCTCTTTAGCCAGGTTGAAAGTAGTAGCAGTTCCGCCCCCGATACCATGAGGATCGCCGTTGAAGACAGCTAAGCAGATATCCGATCGCCTGACCATCCAAGCATTCCGAGCCTGCATGACACCTGGACTGTAATTCTTGTAAAGGCAGACTTGATCAGTTGCTTGACTGAGCAATTTCTTGTAATGAGTTTGCTGACGAGGTTTCCACAAAAGATGTTGGTCAGCGCAGGGCAGTACCGCTGTCCATTTCAATTTATGGTAAATGAAAATTTCAGCAGCTACTTGATCTACGCCAAGTGCCATGCCAGTAAAAAACTTTTTGACACCTTGGTTAACTGCCATCATGATAAGTTTGTCGATTTGTATCCTGTAACTTAGACCAATCGAGCGATGCCCGGTAATCATCGCTGTGTTGTATTCTTTTGGCTCAAAAGGTTCAGAGAAATTGTACTGAGTCTCGCGGTTGAGAGTTCGATCGACACGCTGAAGTAACGCTGGAATATTGCTTGCTGACATGAGTTGTTGACCTGAAAAAGAATCAACAACTCACAGCGAAGCATTACTAATTTTCTTGACTTTGACTATTGGCTAATAAACTTGTCGAATGGTCAAGTTTAATCTGCCGTTATTCTTCAGCAAATTTGAGGTTTTGGGGAGAATTCTTTGGACTCCGTGATAGGCTAAACGGCTGTCACCGTGGAGGATAAGGACATCGCCCGATCGTAAGAGAATGCCGTCGAGTGGATCTTTGCGACTGCGGTTGCTGCCGACAACAAAACTGCAATCGTCGCCTAGAGATATTGAAATGATGCAGGGTTTGAGGTTGCGCTCGGTATTATCTTGATGCAAACCTAACTTACTTTTGGCGGTGGCTGGATAAAAGTTGATTAAACAGGTTTCGGGCTGGTAATCACACTCACCAACTAATTTGGCTAAACTTTGAGCAATGTCTATCAACTCTGTCGGCATTGCTGCGAACGGCTGATTATTTACTGGATTGATGGATGAATAACGATAGCCTTTGCGATCGGATAGCCAGCCAACTATTCCGCAACTGGTTTGGCTACAGTTAAATTTTTGACCAGTGGGCATGACAGGAATTGTCATACCCCCATTGACTTTGGCTACATCTCGGATCAGCTCAACGAGATTGTGTTGTTCACAAACAGAAAAATAGTTTTTGAGGTGCAGCATAGGTTTATTCAGATTCAGATAGGAGAAATGACAAATCAAATCCTCAACGCGAAGCGCTGTTCGTGGTTGTTGGTGGAATAAAAAAAAATCTCCAGCGAGGGCTGGAGACTTTTCTACTTGCATTCAGATTTCCGCGAATCCATTTTCTGCTTGATGCGCTGCGGTAAACCGAGAATTGCGCCTTGATAGACTCGATGGCGCTACGCGCCCCGCAAGCTACGAACTCTTGCTCGAATTGAGCGCCGACCGTGGCACTTTCAATCACCAACAGCGTTTCATCGTTTGCACGGTTGGCGGCTTCACTCCAGTTGTGAGAACCGGTGATGACCTTTGTTCCATCTACAACACCGAACTTGTGGTGCAGTCGATCGCCAACAGGAAGTTTTGGCATCCCGACCGTCGCCAGTGGCTGACTCCAGGAATGGTTTTCGACTTCGAGCTGACAGCCTTCAAGCAAGCTAACTCCCATCATGTCCATCGCTTCGCTGTACGGTCGATAAACAAAACTGGAATCAACCAAAGCTCTGATACCGACTCCGGTTCGAGATTTTGTTTCCAGTGTGTCTGCCAACTGCTGGGCAGAAAACACGAACAGCGCCAGATTGACTGACTTGGATGCTGTAGCTAAAGTCCGATCGATTAATCCGTTCGGTGTCTGTTGCCAGGGAGTTTTCGCGGTCGCCGGCGAGAACTGAACCGCGACGGTCGCACCGCCGACTTGAACTCTGGCGATCCTCTCCGAGGGCTGCGCTAACGCACGGCTCGGTTTCTTCACACCAAACTTACTGTCTGGTTTCCCGCCAGGGCCGTCTCCCCACATGAGCACGAATTCCTCACTGAAAACTTTTGCCAGCTCCGGGCTTTGGAGCTTAAGCAGATTATTGGGATTTCCGCGACTCTCAGCGCTTTTGAAATCGCCGTGAATGTCGCTGGTCGTGAAATTTGCTGAAGTGACGATGAGAGTTTTCCCATCAATAATGATGAATTTGTGGTGCATCAATCCACTGCCTTTGCTACCGTCAGCAGTATCATCAATCATTGGGATGCCAGCTTCACGAACGATCGCCATAGCATCACCGCTGGAGATTTCGGCATCGGAGAGGGAACCGTCTTTATCGGTATCTGCAAGGTGAACGAGTTCAGCATAGCGATCGCGCTCTCGCTTGGGCAATGCTGCCACCTGTGAGGGAGAAAGAGCGACGGGACGATTGTAGAGATTCTCGATAATCAACCGAACTTTGATGCCTGAGCGATGACGATGCGCTAAAGCTTGCGCTATCCGAGGCAAGCGAAGTTCCTGAACAGCGACATCGACACTTTCACGGGCGCTGTTGATGGAGTAGACCATTAGCTGTTCCAAATCATGTCCCGATCGCGTGATCTGACGATATGGTTCGGTATAGCTAGAAACTTGAGACTGATTGAAATAAACCTGGAGTGATGGATCTTGAGGTAATGCTTTGATGACTGGAGCTGCGGGAATTTCTTCGGTTGATTTTGGTTTGACGAAGTGACAGGAAGCAAAACCAGCGAGAATTAAAACTGCTAAACCGATAATTTTCTTGTTCATGATTTTTTGGTTGATGAGTAATGTTTTTGTGGGTCTAAAAAAAAATCTCTAGCACCCGCTAGAGATTTTCTTCTGCTTTGGCTTTGCTATTTACAATCCTTATCTTGCTTGATTACAACTTCACCTTGATTGCCATAAGCTCCGCCTCTCACCAAACAAAACTTCTTTCTAGTCCAGGGATGGCTAAAGATGATTGTTCCATGCTGGCCGTAGCTACCACCAATTCCGCTGTTGGTTTCACTACTCCAACTAATCAAGGTTGCTACATTGCTTCCAGCTTTTCCAGCTACTTTCGCATCAATACCTCGAAAAGTAGATTTGATATTAACTCCACTGGGTAATGGTACTTTAGCTCCACAAACTCCGCTCAAACACTCTGCAATTGCTGGTTTATCACCTGTATAAATAGCTACGCTTCTAACTTCGCCATAATTAACAATTGCGTCGTATCTACTTTGCTTCGCTGTTTGAATTAGCTGGACATGAGCTGCTGTTACTTTTGCGTAACCTATCAATCCAGTTCCAGCTAACAAACCAATTGCTGCTAATTCACCAGCGATTACGATCGATACCAAAGATTCAACTAAATTAGCCATGAGAGATACCTAGATAAGGGGATAGTGAGTTGCAAATTTACAACTCACTTTCTTATCGCGAAGCGCCCTCACAAAAAAACTTCGCTTTCTCTTTCTCTTGATTTTAAAGCCCCAATAATATCCATTACAGATACTGAGGCTTTTCTTTGCTATCGCTCGTCACTGACTATTAAAATTCATCAGTTCTATTGCCATTGTTATATTCTTTCTTGTTGGCGTAATACTCCGATCGGATTTGCATCAATTCCTCTGCGCTATATCCCAACTTACCGATAAATACACGGATTTCTGGTAGAAGCATTGAATGAATCTCGTAGGCATCCCAATCACGTTTGAAAACTTCGTACAAATCTAAGCCTTTGAGATCCGTATCATTTTCGGACTTGAACTGTGACCAAGCCATGATCCGAATAGCATCACGCAAAGTAGACGCTTCTTTTTCAGCTTTGGTCAAGATATGAATAGCCATGATAAACCTCTAAGTAAAGTACAGAAAATCTAACTCAATCCCTAATAGCGAAGCCATACAAAACGCTAGATTTCACCATTGCTTCTTTCTTTCACAAACTAAGAAATAAGAGTTAAATACTTTGGATGTAATCCAAAATATTTAACTCTTATTCTACCATTCGTAGCTTGCGGGCGCGTAGCGTATCGGCTCTACCATTTGCGATCTATAACCTTTGGCTTCATTTAATTGCCACAAAACCAAACTAAATCTTTCCTCACTCATAATGCGAGGAACAGAATGGAGTTGCTTACAATTAAACTTCACAATTTCACCATCATTTAACACACAGCTTTTGCCATCAACGACAAATTCTGCAATGCCAATATTCACGGAAACTGCGATCGGTCTGCCATACCCATGATCCCGATGTGGTGCAATCAATCCACAACTGCCACCTCTTGCTGGACCATGATAAGTCAACAAACCTATATTACTGCCGGGGTAGATCCGTTGACAAAAGTCATATAACCTCTGGTCAAAATATCCGGCAGTAACTTGCCCATTGCCAAGATGAACTTTATTAAATAACCAAAGTTCTAACCTTTTATTGGTTAAGCTACTATGGCTATATTCCATCTCGCCAACTAAAGCTCTCAAATACTGCTTAAATTCAGGCAGATTTGGGATTACTTTCTTGATCTTTTCCATGATACTAAACTCCTAACGATAATATTTCCTCACCTCCTTATCGCGAAGCGACCCTAAGCAAAAACTTCATGTACTTCTTCTCTTTATTTCGATCGATTGATGATGGAAAGATAACTCTCCATCATCAACCTTGGCTAATTGACACTAAAACAAATCTCCGACATCATATTCTTCGTCAGGAACACTAGCATCTTCTGGAATATTGCCGTTAGATGTAGGCTTGTTTTGGACAGGAACAGGAGTCTTAGCTGTAGGAGTAGGAGTAGCACCATTAGTTTTCTTGGCGTAGTATTTTGAGCGAATGCTCAACAACTCTGCCTCAGAAAACTCTAGACTCTTAGCGAAAGCTAGAAGATCCTCATAACCTTTGTTATGAATGTCTTCGGCTTGCCATTCCTTGTCAAAGACAGCATAACCGCCATATTCGAGATTCTTGAGTGCTTCTTTGTTGGTAGACTTGTATTCTTCCCATGCAAGGATTCTTAATGCGTCAATCAACAAACTACGCTTTTTAGAAGTTTTGGAAACAAAAGTAATAGCCATGATGAGATTCCTTTGGTGTAATGTACAGTGAATTGGGAAATAGGCAGAAAACCTATCTCAACTCCCTATCGCAAAGCGCCCTCACAGATAACTTTCTGGATAAGCTTGTTATGAAATTGAGATATTAGGCTGAAAAAGAAGGCTGGATACGAAAGATAACTCTCGTATCCAGCTTTTATCTACTATTTGATTGGCTACCAGTCGATCGGCTCTATCATTTGTGATTGGTAGCCTTTAGCTTTGTTTAGTTGCCAGAATACTAAGCTAAAGCGTTCAGGGCTCATAATTCTAGGTATGGAATGGCTAAGTTTGCAGTTAAATTCGCAAATATCGCCATCGCTCAGCTTATGAAGTTTGCCATCGATCGCAAATTCCGCTTCGCCAAGATTTATGCTGATTGCGCGAGGCATTGCGTAGCCATGATCTTTATGTGGTCGGATTAAGCCGCTGCTGCCTCCTCTCAAAGATCCATGATAGGTTAGTAAGCCTATGTTGCTGCCCGGGTAGATTCGTTGGCTGAAGTTATAGAGCCGATCGTCAAAGTAAGCTGGTTTTACTTTGCCGTTGCCTAGATGTACTTCGTTAAAAAGCCAAAGTTCTAGCCGCCGAGTAGTCAAAGTTGAATGGCTAGGCTTCATTAGTGGGATTAAGCTCCGGCAGTAATCGCGAAAAAGCTCAAGGTTAGGAATCTGTTTCTTTAGTCGTTTCATGCCAATTACCAGTAAGGATCATTTCCTTACCGCGAAGCGCACCTCATAGATAACTTTCTGTAGGTTCTTTTCTTTCGATCGATGAAAATGAAACGATGTGATGATGGAAAGATAAACTCGCCATCATCAATATCAACGGTTAATCGTCAAGTAATGGTGGATAAGGTTGTGCGATCGAGTAGTAGCATTCTCGGATACTCAACAGTTGTTCGACTGAGAAACCTCTTTCTGTTGCTAATTGAGTTAGTTCAGTTAGATCCATCGATCGGATCTTACTCTGTCTCCAGCGACTGTAGAATCTGGTGTAACGCTGGTTTAAGTCTTCACGAATCTGAGGATTTGTTTCAAACACCTCCCATGCGAGCACACGGAACGCATCACGTAGGCGTAGGGTTGTCTGTTCCGTTTGTGAATCTAATTGCATCATGTTAGTTATTGCTGGAGTTAAAAGAGTGAAAAGAACCTGTGGAAAAGCTAGGTTAGGTTTCCGATTGAGTGTTTAGCAATTCTTGGATAGAAAAGCCTTTCTCGATTAGATACCAAACAGTTTGAAAATAATCCATCGAATGAATTATGTGTGTTTGCCAACGATTGTTAAACTCGGATTCATCCATTTGCTGTTGATGATATTGCCAAGCCAAGGATTTAAAAGCTGATTTGAGCCTTTGAGTAATTTGGTCTTTTTCACGCTCGCCTTCAAAAACTTGCCGTTCGCGTTCGTTTGGGTAAGGTTCTGAATTACCCGTTATTTTCTGTTCTCCTGTTGTGTGGGAAAATATCTTCTAAGAGCTGAATGAGAGTTTCTTTGCTGTCGATCGCAACCCTTAATGCGTAAGGAAATAGTGCATCTGGCTCTGTCACAAATTGGACTTTCCCGCTTAAACGAGAAGAGGGAAATGATACTTGAAGAAAACTGAGTCGAGGAGTTAGTACCAGTTGGTATCTTTTATCCCCTTTGTTTTTGTAAGCCACGTATTGCAGCTTATTGAATCGCACTAATTGGGTATTCTTTGCTATCCAAGAGTCTGCGATCGAAAACAAACTTGTTCCGCCTTCGATGCTATTGATTTGGCTGTGAAGTAAATGAGGTACACCATCAATAACTTCAAACCGCTGGATTAAGTCGTAAACTATTTTGTCAGTCATTTGAATTCTGTGAATTGGATAGTGTAAGTTTCTCTTCACTATTGAAGAGAAACTTACGTTTAGTTAGCTACTTTTTCTTGCAACGAATTACTTCAGCAACAAACTCAGGACTCAACCCGCGTACTTTGATTTCAAATGGGAAATCTGTAATCCGCTTGGCTTTTCTGGGTTCAGCTTCTTTCTTGATTGTGTACCCGCCAACTGTAGCTACCAAGTTTAGATATGTAGTAGCCTCAGTTTTCGATCGTATACCTATGTACGTGATGAAAGATTCAAATCCTGAAGCAGCATCCGGCATTTCTTGCCAATTGAATTGATTATTGGTTGTCCCAACAATCGTGATTCGAGCGCTCAATCTTACTACAACGTAACTGCCGTGCGGTGATGTTTCGATAACTTCACCTTCAACACCTGCAAAATTGATTTTGTCCATGATTAAGTTTCCAAGTAAATAACTCAACACTTTATAGCGAAGCAAAATATTAACAACCTTAGCTATGACTCTGTAGCTAAGTAGACTGAGGAGGAGGAAAATGCTGTAGAGTTTGCACGAGATATTCAGGAGAAAGCCCGATCGCTCTCACCTCATAGGGATAGCCACGGACGAACCTAAAAATAAAGACATCTGCGTTGGGAGTTCCGCCAGCTTTGGTGATTGTGTCTTTGATAAGTTCGGCTTCCTGGTACGTGTAGATACCCACATATAAGACAAACCGTTCTGATAGAAAACCTGGTAAATTATCTGTTGTTTCATCCCAAGTAAATCGGTTTGTGTAAATGCCACGGACAGCGATTCGATCGGACAACCGGAAAATAAAATAGCTTTGGTGCGGGGACAACGCCAACACCTCAGCTTGAATTCCACCGAAATTGATTCTTTCCATTTCATTAATCCTGTAATTTCACCAATTCAATACTTTACAGCGAAGCATAGACCTCTTCTCTTTCTACTGAAGTGACAGCCACAGAAGATGGAACAAACGACTTGAAACGAGCTTGATGTTGAATCCTGTGCTGATTACCAATCGATCGGAAAACCTCTTTGAGATTCTTGAGGCGAAGATGCTGAAGATTTAATGAACCTTGCGAATACTGTTGCCACACTCCTTGCTGTTGAAGGTGCAGACACAGATAGAAACCGTAATCTGGCAAAACTAAAGCTGGACATTTAATGCCTGTGAGATAAGGCTGAAATTCTTTAACTGGTTCCCCTAATTTATGCTTGCTACCTTTATTAATCAGCCAGAAATCTGCTTCGGGGAAATTGTTTTTCACAATCCAGTCAAACAGGGATAAGTTTTCCATTTCGTTTGGGGAATAACATCAAATCCCCCAAACGAAGTATTTTCATTTCTCTTTCTTGAATTTAACTCACATAGCCTGTATGTACGCGCTATGCACACATGACCATCACATGACCGTTACATGAGAATTGGGAAACAGAAACCTTTCAGCTATGCGGTTCCTGTTTCCGAGTTAGAAATTACCAGAAAATACTAACAAAATCACGGCTGTCGATTTCACAGGACAGAAGTTTTTCTTCAGTTCCTTGTTCAGTTTCCACAATATACTCAAAATATTGAGCAATTGTTGCTGAAGGAACGATGCGCTACGCGCCCGCAAGCTACGACTTAACTCTAACTACCCCGCAGACAGTAGAATAAACCAAACCTACCTGGATGTGATCGCCATTGACACAAAGCGGGATCTCGCAAGAAAAATAATATTCCTTCCTGTCATTTACGTGAATATAGATACCGCCTCGCCAAGCCAAATTCTGAGTCACTGCCAAATCAAATTCAGACGGTTCTGGATAGGAAATTGACCTTGATCCAACTACCTTTTTCCCTGTCGGTGTAACTGTAACTAAAGTCATGTCAAAACTCGCTGGGTAAGAACTCATGTCCGTACCGCAAAGCGCCTTTGTGATTGACCTCTCCTACTGTTACTTGCAAATTAAGTCTGTTTCTGTACCTGTTTCTGTTTCTGCTTTTGCTTCTGTGATTGTTTCTGTTACTGTTTTTGTTTCTGAGGGTTCAGATTTTTTCCAAGGTGCAAAGATTTCGGTATCCTGGAAAAGTTCTTGAGGACTGATGGTAGAGTTAGGTCGTTTGAGGATGCCTTTATCTCGGTAAAGTGGCTGTTCATCCAGAGCATATGCCACAAGTTCGCTGCATATCCACTTATCAGGATGCTCAAGCATATTGCTTAACAGTTCCTCCAACTTTCCGGTCAGCAGCCGATCGAGCATCCGCCCAGCGAAACTGCCTGAGAGTCCCTGAGTTAAGATTGCGCCGAAATCGTAATACTTGCCGAGTTCCAGACTGGCTTTGTGTGCGATCGCAAAACCTACCGCGTCGTTGAAAAGTATGGGTTTACGGAAGAAAATTTGACAGTTAGGGTCATTGAAATATTTGCTGAGACTGCAAAGCTTGACTGTGTTATTTACCATGTCCGCTTCAATACATTGATCCTCACCTACGACAATCAAAGTATGAGTTACATGGATATCGCTGATCATGTCCCAACCTGTAAAGTAAGCGATGCCGAGAGATGTTACGTCCGCTCCTTTGTTGAGAAATCCTATGTACCCAGTTTTATAGTTGACTTCATAATCTGGGGATATGTCTGTTACTTTGATTGCTGGTTTGTCGGTAAATTTTGTTGAAAACATGAGGCTATACTCCAACTAATTTAGTTAGAGTATAGCAGGTTTTAACTGTTAATTGTTGGGTATTCTGACCCAGACAATTCCAAGAATTTTCTGATGAATTGAGCACTTATGAAAAACTACGTTAACCTAGAAACTCAGTAATTTCTAGGTTAACAAAATTGCTATATCTGATTTGCCAAATAATCAACACATCTGGCAATAAGCTCGGCATGGGAACGATCGGAAATATAAATCAGCTTTAATCTACCTTTATCTCGGTAAACTTCAGCTAATTGCATAATCGATCGAAAGATATTTGAATCAGCAACTAAATAAGGCTCGTAAAAACCTTTTAGTCCTGTGCGAAAATATCTCGGTAAATGCTTCTGGATTTCTGCCCAGAGTAGTTGCCGATACTCCTTAACAGAAAACTTGCCTCGCCAAAGTGGAGAATTATCTAGTTGGTCATAGTGATCCTTAAGACCTTCTGATACATTGAAAACTTTGTGGTCAAGATCGATCGCAAATTTAACTTGCTCAGTCGTAAATTTGTCGGAATCAAACTTTTCTACGATAATAGTCATGGTAATTGCCGGGAGTAAAAGATCACTTCCTTATCGCGAAGCGACCCTCACCTGAAACTTCAACTACCTCCAATTCTGATTATTTTGGTTTTCTTTCCAGTTCGATCGATATTATCCCTTGTTCCACGACTTCTCCCGTCCCAGAGAGCCAAACCGTAATTGCAAACTGAGCACATTGCTATATCTCGATCGACATAGCTTCCTGCAACCCCTACCGTTACATAGTCAGTAGTGTTTCTCGGTTTCCCGTTACCGCCCCACAAAGCAAAGTAAACTGTAACTTTTAGGTAATTCGATTGACGCAAATATTCTTGAACTAACTGATCTACGCCTCCCGCATCACCAACAATTACCGAAAACTTCAGTTCCATTATTCGATCGATTGATGGTAATCCAGCACTGATATCTTTGATGGAACGACTGCCAGAAATCATTACAATTTTAGTCATAACTGTTGATTCAAAACTACTTCCCAAACACGAAGTGTAAATGATAGAATTAAAATAAAGCCACGAATATGAAACTGAAATGCGTTGATTTGTTTGCGGGAATAGGAGCTTGGGAACTAGCAGGAAGTTTAGTGAACTCGAATTCTCAGATTAAGTTAGAAACGATCGAATTCGTAGAAAATAATCCGTACTCCCAGCAAGTTCTTAGAACTCATTTCCCTGAAATCCCAATTCATTCTGATATCCAAGATTACCTACCAGTAAAAGGACAAGCAGATGTCTACACAATTTCGTTCCCTTGCACAGGCACATCCAGAGCAGGGAAAAAAACAGGACTTGCCCACATCGAATCAAGCCTTTGGTTTGAAGCGCTCAGGTGCATCATCATCGGTAGACCAAGTTTTGTGGTTGTGGAGCAGCCAGTTGGGGTTATCGATCGAGGGTTACGAACAATTATTGCCGGACTCCGACTGGGAAATTATCAAACAGAAATTGAGATTGTCAGCGCGTCGGAGTGCGGTGCGGTACATCAAAGGCAAAGGGTTTTCCTCATTGCCTACGCCAACCACCTTACCCTCCAGCAACGGAAAGGGTGGACGAGCTGGTCAGCACAAATTAGAGCTCACATTGAAATTGCAAGGTCGTTTACCAAGTACCCAGAAGATAAACCCGGAACTCTGCCTTTGGATGTTAGCGTTCCCTCCTACTTGGCTGGATTGCATTACGAAAACTGGTGGCGATTCAATCCACCACCAGTTAACGTCGGATTACCACGAAGAACCCTAGGACGCGCAGAAGCCGTGAGTCTAGTTGGTAAGTCAATCTGTGTTCCCCAGGCTACAGTTCCCTTGATGCGTCTCCAGTTTCTAGCTTCTTTGCCTCAATAATTACTGCTATTACACAGATGACCAACATGGAAGAGCAAATTAGTTTGTACCGTCAAGGGCTGTCTTATTCTCAGATAGGCAAACGTACCAACACGACAGCAGCAGAGGTACAGCGTAATATCAGGACATGGAAATTGCAGCCTAAGCAAGTAGAACCGACTCTATCGGCTGAGGAAATTGAAATTCTAAGAGAACGGATTCGATCGCTCAGAGCCGAGGGGCAATCCATGAAGGCAATCGGTCGTCAGGTTGGGATTGAGGAGATTGTAGTTTATCGACATTTGCAAATTATGGCACTGCTTTAACAGATTAGTCTAATAAATTTCTTACCGTTTCTGTTATTGTTTCTGTTGTTGTTACTAAATTGCTGTTACGGACCTAAAAACCTGTTTTTCAAAACGCTTTTTAGAAATCACTTAAATTGATAGAACCCGTTCAAATTCTTTGATTATATAGCTCATAAACTTTGGGTTCCGATCGAACAACTTTGAAAATCTCTCAGGCAAACAACTAAATCCTTGTCGAGTCAGTTCTTCTACCAGAAACAACACAGCAAACCCAAAGTAGAAAAGCTTAGGTGCGATATCACCCTCTGGCGTAAATCCTTCCGTTGATATGTAAGATTTCCCAGTTCGATCGACATATTGAACAAAGTAGATAGTTCCGCCAGCATTAAGTCTGATGGATTCTCTACTATTTTCTGTCAGAATTCCATGTGGTCTATGATTTTTAAACTCAGCAAACATTTCGATAGTCAGATTTTTTATTTGTTTTAGTTGCTCATTCAGTCGGCGATTCTCTGCCTGTAACTGCAAACACTCTATTAACAAATCAGTATTTTCAGACATATTTATTCTCTAAATTTTTTGTTATATTATAGCAAATGTTATCAATAATATCGCTTCGCTATCAGGTTTTGATTCTTTTACCTTTGAAATAAATGGCAAACGCAACTCAAGATACAGATAAGAAACCAAAAAGTGTAGTCAACATTCATTGTGATGGTGCTTGCTCAGGAAATCCAGGGCCGGGTGGTTGGGCTGCATTCCTCACGATTCCAGGGAAAACTAACAAGAAAACGATTAGTGGTAAATCTGAAACAATCACTACTAACAATCGCATGGAATTGGTGGCAGCGATCGAAGGGTTGAAAGCTCTGAAACAGCCCTGCAAAGTTAGCCTATTTTCTGATTCAGCCTATGTCGTCAACACAATGGCAAAAGGCTGGAAACGGAACGCTAACCAAGATTTGTGGGAAGAACTTGATAAGTTAGTGAAAATTCACGAGGTGACATGGGTATGGTTAGCAAGGAATTCGACTCCTGAACTATCTGAGTGCGATCGACTTGCTAAAGAGGAAAGTTTGAAGAAGTCTCCTTCAAACTAACTAACGCAGGTAGGCATTAAGTGTGTGATTTAGACTACAATATTTGTTAATTAAGTACAAGTATCTAAACCAACCACACTTACTATGCCTACCAATGAAATCGCCGATATCTGGGCAAATTTTCAATCATTAAAAGGAGTCACCGAAGTCAAAAAAATCATGGATGCTCCCCAGCAATGGCTCGTGGAACAACCATTAACTCAAGCATTATTGGCTCATCCAACGGGCAAAGTTATTTTGGGTTGGCTTGAGTCATCACAGAATATTTTGGCATTTCCTATGCTGATAGGGCAATGCGGAACAGCATTTTTGGAAACCTCCCACGGAATAAACAGAGCTTACAACAGCAAACTTTATGATAATTTAGCGGGTGCTGGTGAAAGAGCTTTGGCTTCATTAACTTCTACCAGTACAGAGAGAGGCATCTATGGAGATGCCATAAATGCTTTCAATAGCAGTTTAAATCTCCCAGAATTGTCCAAGATGGGGGTAAAAATTGACTACGCTATGGATGAGGCATGGTCATCAATTAATCAAAAAAAGCTTCAAATGCAGGAAGAAGCTAGAAGATTACGAGATCAATATTACAAGGAATTACAGGATGAACGTTTGAAATTAGAAGATCGACGCAGAACCCGAGCTAAATACAACAATGTGGCTAGAAGTTTGGTTGCTATGGGTGACGCACCTATTCGTTCTCCCAGAATTGTGCGAACAGGAGCAGAAACAGGAACAGGAACAGGAACAGGAACAGGAACAGGAACAGGAACAGGAACAGGAATAGTAATAGGTAATAGCAATTACGATATTAACTCAATTTACAACGATCGAATCTTATCAATCCGAAGTATCAAAGTCAATGCTAGTGCTTTAGTAATTGTCCCAGTCGTAGCGCCGATCGTTGCTGTAGGTGGTGCGTTGGCGACAGTAGGGATTACCGCAGGCATAATTTCCAGCATAGCAAGCTGGTTTTTGACCAATTGCATGAATCTGATTGGAATGCCAGCCAGCCTAATTTCAGCTCTCACTCATTGCGTAACTTCAGTCGTCCTCAAAGTTTCTGGCAGTTCTGGAGCTCAAGCACTAAGATTCTTTGCTGCTTCTGCTTTGAAAGTCAACGAAGCTCTGTTGATGACGGTCTTTGGTACGACAAATATGAATGTTACTGCCTGGATGTTTTTGTTGGCAATGGCAGGCCCGATTTTAATTGTCTCAACCATCATTATTTTAGCCATGCGAAACAAAACTACCCTAGCCAAAACTCTCTACGTCTTTGGAGATTTAGTAGACAATCCCACCCGATTTAATTTGAGGGTATCTGCCATGTACAACACTAATGCAGTTGAAATATTGGAGCAATTCAAAACTTCAGCCATAGAGATGCGAAACACGGCCCGACTTCGTATGAGCCAAATTATTGGGCTAGGAATAGATGCTAAAAATGAGTTTGCCATTTGTTATAATCTGACTAATCCTGATAATCCCATTCAAGTCACAGGACAAGAAGAAATTGCAGCATTATTAGGAGCTGATAAAGTTGCCAGAATAGCAACAGGTAGACTCAACTTTATGGACTTCATTTAATCAGATGCCCACAATATACGATCTCAAATACGACTGGTACGGTGCAGACGAAACAGTGGCAAAAATAGCAACTACTGCTATTTTGTCTGTATGGGATTGCAGTGCAAAACAATGGTCAAATGCTCCCAAAGTAACTTTGCAAAATACTCTGCTTTCAGGGTTGCATAAAGACATTGGGAAAGATAGATTTTGTATTGGTGAAATTCCAGAAAATACAAAAAATGCTGCATTGCTGAATCCATTTTTAGTCGATAAAACCGATCGATATCAACTGGATTTAGCTAGCAACTCCCGCAATCACGGTAGGTTTACATTTAATTTGGCTCCGATCGGGAAAGATTATTATGGAACTCTAGCAACAGAACAATGGAAACGGATAATTTACGGGAGTATTCTTCACACTGGATGTAAGCATTTAATTGGGCGAGAATTCAATTATGTAATTGTTGATGACACAGCCAGAGATGCTAGTGGCAATCCGCAAGATGATCCCACAAATAAACGGCATTGGAACAGCGGAGATAGTCACGCAAAAGGTTCCAGAGAATTCATGCAATTGCTGAATGCGGGAACAGTTGAATTTAATCCTGATGAAATTGATGCTGATATTCCTATTCAGTTTCGGATAGCAGCATTAAAAAAATGGGTAGCCAAAGGGACGATCGCCTACAATCCCCAGTTAGATGATTCTGGCTATGATTTGGTCATCCCTTGGAGTTCACTAAAGGGCAACAAACCCGCACTCGGAAACTACACAGATAAATTACTCTGTGGATTAGTATTTGAAGCGGAACAACGGACAGCAAAAGCAGGATGGATGCTATTTCAATGGTTTAAGTTTGAAACGCTTGAACAAGATGAAATTATTACTCGACTTCGAGCCAAATGTGAAAAGTTAGCAGCAGCTAGTAATTCAATTCAAGCCTTGGCTACTGAGTTACGAATTCATCAAGTAGAAGCAGAACAGGAACAGGAACAGGGCGACTCAATTCAATCAGAAGCTGAATATGTCAACACAGCAATGGAAATCATCAAATATGATTTAAAAGGCAGGCTATTACTGCATCCCTATATCACCGGGAAAGTAGCTGAAAGACTTCGCGCCGTTTGGCTCAACTTAGCTAAAGCAGCCGGAGTTCGTTTCTGGTCGCTGATGTCGCAGCCTGACGAGTATTTTCAAAAGTACGAAAGTACAAAGGATGGCATAACTACTTTTACCGAAAAAGTTTTCTGTGCACCTAACATGGCTCCTAGCTCAAAAGTGGGCCCGTACATCGTATTTTGTAACCCCATGCGCCACTGGGGCGACTGTCAACTTTGGATCAACCGCCATGAGGGAACCTATGCCCAAGCCAAAAATTCAGGTCTGATGGCAGCCTCAACAAAACTCATGCTTGGTTTGGGCAGAGACTTTGATGGGGACTTTGTTCAACTCATCGCAGCTCATCAATATCCCGCCATTCGAGATGCGATCAAAGCTTTTTCAACCCCGCCGTCTGTCGATAAACTTCCGAAAATGGCATTGCCTGGAACTCTCCAAGAAGTCGCCGTTAACAGCATGAATGACAGCACCGGGATTGTGGCTTCACTTCTGGGTCGGGCGCGGGGTGCGGGAGCTGAAAATATAGTCCTCAACATCCCGCCAGGGAGAATGCAGACTGCTGCAAAAGAAATGACAATTATTGATTTTCTCAGTCAGGAACTCCAAATCGCGGTTGACTCATTGAAGTCGGCATATCCCAATAATGACAAGGGTTTGCAAGCTGTTACCGAATATCTCAATGGTCTAGGAGATGCCGGGAAAATCCCCTGGCTCAAAGATTTTAAAGAGGATGCAGTTTACCTAACCCGACCCTGTGCCGTTGCCGACGATGCGATCGATACTATTTCCCGGCTGGTCAGAGTTGTTAACACCTACTGGCGACCCGCTCAATTGGAAACTAACATCAACATCAACTCCTTTGAGAATGCACTTTTTGTAGGGGTTGAAGTTAGTCAAGAGCAAATGGATTTTGCTTTTGAGCAGCGCAAGGGATATGCAACTGAGATGGGGCCTGCGATCGCATGGAAAACTCAAAATGATGGCGACACTACCAAAATCCGTGAGGTGTCAGCAAAATACCAAGCTCTCAGAGATTCTGCACTGGAACAGTTCGCAGATGATAGCGGTCAAGCTTATACCGAAAAAAGCTGGGCAGCAGCTTACTGGAGAGCAGTTCATACCGGAGCATCCGAAAGTAGCACCGGAGCGCTGGTGTTCAATTTATTTAGGGAGGAGATTTTGACGGAACTGCGAGAAAATCCTGATACTTTGCCTTATTTCAACGTCTATAACGTTCACAAGCAAGAACCCAATGTGTGGAGCAGAGGTGAATGGAAAGGGCAAAACGTTTTGATTCGCATTGTCCAACGAATGAAGCCTGCTGCGGGACAAGTCGCAGCGCGGATGGAACTTGGCGTTGATATGAGCTTTCCTGAAAGTACCAAAAATATCGGATACTTCCCTCTTGGATGGATACCGAAAGAGTACCAAAGTAAGGTTGCGATCGGCGAAACTCGGGAAATGCGCTGTTACACCAACAGCAAAATTATGGACGAAACTGGCAGAATTACCACGAAAACAGTCCGGCTCTATAATCGAACGCTGACTCAAGAACAGATCGATTTCTTAGAAGGTCACTTCCCAGCAGGTCTTTATAAGCCTGAAGATTTTGGTTTACCACCCAATTAATCATTTCCTAGTGCATAATTAAAATATTCATTAGTTAGCATTAGTCATGTCTGCCTTAACTGACCACGTAAAAGCTTCAACTGGATTCGCTGAAAGTACCGTTAACGCGGTATGGGATTCAGCAGTAGCCTTCATGTCACTCACTCTCCGCAATGGTGAAAAACTACCATTGGAAGGGTTAGGAATTTTAAAAGCTACCGATCGACCTGAACGTCAAGGACGCAACCCTCGGACTGGAGAAGCTATCACTTTTAAAGCTTCTCGCAGACCTAAGTTGACTTTCAGCAAATCCTTTTTGACTTTAGTTCAGCCTGATCCAAGCCAACCACAGCTTGCACCTGCTGCTGAATCTACTGCTCAATCTGTCGCTCCTGTTCCTCCTGTTGCAGGCATTCAACCTCCTCCTATTCCAGCCGACTTGCTAGCGCAAAAAACCTTGAGTCATCCTGAGCAAACCTGGCAAATCAAAGCTCCTGACAGTTCCTTCGTTGAAGTACCAACAAGTGAACTAGCAGGCTGGGGAGTTAACGCTAGCACCCCGGTTTACTCGCCTAGCACAGGCTGGAAATTAGCGGGGAAAGTGCCGGAACTGGTAGGAATCGTCAAATAGTTTTGAACCAGACAGAAAAAAGCTTGAGTAGATGTACACTACTCAAGCTTTTTTCTTGCTCTATTTTATTTAGTAATTTCTGAAAAATCCCGAAAATACTGGATGCCGTAGAGAGCCTGTAGCAGTCACGCCAAGATAAACCACTTCCAGCGTTCTGCCTAAATAATCAGCTTGGTTGGCAAATATTGTCGATCGCTCCAAGTCAGTAAATCCTGTCCCCACTCGACTATTGATGATTTGATCGTTAATCATTCCCCGAATCAGTAAGTTACCCAGAGACTTTGCATATTTGCCACTACCTTTGGTAAACCCAACCACCGTAAAGTTGTTCTTTACAAAGTTTTTCACTTTTAGGAGATTGTTCGATCGAACCCCGGAGTAAATAGAGTTCGGATTCCGCAGCATTATCCCTTCATCTGAGAGTCCAGAACTTTTGACCAATTCAGCTTCAGTTTGGATTACCAAAGGATTATTTTCAATCAATTTCTGAGGGACGTAGCTAACTTTCCCCATTGCCGGGAAAATTTGCTTGACCTGATCTACTTCATGAACTGTCTCCATTGTCGGGAATTGATTGAACCCAATCGCAAAGATGCGGAACTGAACTTTTTGTTTATTTGCTACTACAGATTCTACAGTTTTTCTGCTGCGGACTATTCCTGATATAACATCAAAAAGAGTTCCCGGGATGTACAACTCACCGTCTATAAAAGATAAATTATTAGTCGATCGGATACTTTCGCATATTTCCTCAATCTCAGTCATTCCTGAATATCGAGTCAAGCCCGATCGACTTCTCAATCCACTGGTCATATTTTCATATAAGCAGCGGACTCCATCTAGTTTAGGGCTGCTAAACAATTCTGTTACCCCATAGTTTTTTGTTGGGCTGTAAGTATTGGCTAATTGTGGCAACATCATTCAAACTTTCTCCTTAAACGAATCGACCCAAAGCAGGGGTTCGTAAATTCCCTGTAGCACTTAGCCCCATATAAACGATTTGGACTTGTTTACCCATATAGGAATCTCTATTCATCCAGAGATCCTGTTCCTCTTCATCGTTTAAGCCGTAAACACGAGTAATTTTATTAACTCCATTCACCATGCCTTCAACTAACATATAACTTACGAAATTTACTACAGGATTTTGAGTAAATCCAATAACAGTAAAGATTCCGCTTGTTATACCCTTCACCTTCAAAAAGTTGTCCGATCGCACTTCTGAATAAACTGAATCAGGATTTCTTAGAAATATTTCATCAGAAATACCAGAATTCACTATCTTCGTATATTCATCAAGAACTCCGAGGGGTGTACTGCGAATCAATTCTTGAGGTATATGGCTTACCATTCCCGTTGCAGGGATGTTTTGTCGCATCAAAGCAATCATTTGATGACCTGTCAGATTAGGGTTTGTTGTTTCAACAACAGCAGAAACTCTAAACTGAACAGCCAACTTTTCACCAAGGTCATAGTTTGTTCGATCGCGCACCAGCAATGTAAGTTCATCAAGTGTTTTGCCGGGGATGAACAACTCACCATCCATAAATGACAAATTATTAGCATCACAGATAGCTTGACAAGTTAACTCAAGGCGATCGAGTCCAACGAATCGCGTAGTCAAAGTCTGGCTTCTTAATCCCTTTATTGCACCAAATCTGTGATAAACACACCTAATTCCGTTGAGCTTAGGACTGCTAAACCAGAAACCTGTAGGATATTCCTTTGCTGGACTGTAAGTGTTTGGTAATTGTGGAAGCATTTTAATTTTTGTGGTAATTCAATAGTCTTAGCTTCACAGCCCTGCTTTATCAGAAAACAGAGCTATGAAACTACAGAACTCAGAAATTAGTTAACCGCCATGATGAAATTGCTGACGCATCGGATTTGTTCGTTCACGATTTTGTCAAACATAAGAGCAATCTCTCGGTTATTTGGTTGGAATCTCATCAATCCCCATTGACCAGTAGCAGCAATTGTTAAGTCAGGCTTGAAAATCAGTGCTGTGGAATGGAACCAGGTGTTAAAGACAGTAGCTGGCATATTTCCACAGATAATCATGCCGGAAATGTTGGCGTATTGGATAAGCACATCTACGTTAACTCGAACTAATTTGCCACAGGTTTGATAGGTTACATTGCCTGTTACGTTCCACGATAAAGGCAAAGAAATTGGTGCTGACCAAACAATTCCTGCTGGTCCAGTTGCACCCGTAGCGCCAGTTGCACCCGTAGCTCCTGTAGCTCCAGTTGGTCCAGTTGGTCCAGCAACGCCTTGAATTCCTTGAGCGCCCGCTGCACCAGTATCACCTTTCGGGCCCGCAACACCCTGAGCACCAGTGGCTCCCGCTGCGCCAGTTGCACCAGTAGCTCCGGCTTCACCTCTAGCACCAGTTGCACCCGCAGCGCCGGGAATTCCTTGCGCTCCAGTATCACCTTTGATTCCCTGAGCACCAGTCGCACCAGTCGCACCAGTCGCCCCAACATCACCTTTAGGACCGATCGCACCTGTTGCACCAGCGACACCTGGATTTCCTTGCGCTCCAGTTGCACCGATCGCACCAGTTGCACCAGTAGCTCCAGTTGCACCTGCTGAACCAGTATCACCTTTCAAACCTTGAGGCCCTTGTACTCCAGCGGAACCAGTTGCACCTTGAATTCCTTGAGCGCCAGTTGAACCAGTTGGGCCGCTCGCTCCTGTGTCACCTTTAGCTCCCGGAAGTCCTTGCAAACCTTGATCGCCTTGTTTAGCTCCCAAAGTCCAGAAGATCGACGGCGGTGGATTATTCAAACTCGGGCCGGTGGCAATATAACTGCTTCCGTTGTAGGCAACAGCATCAAACATGGCGTATTGGAATGTTGGGCTCCAGTTTCCGCGCCAAATCAAGCCGGGTCGCCCTTGAGGACCTTGTGGCCCAGTTCCACCTTGTGGCCCTGTTCCACCTTGTGGCCCAGTTGCACCAGCCGGCCCCATTTGACCAGTCGGGCCGATATTACCCGGTGTGCCTTGAATACCTTGCTCTCCACGTTCGCCGGGAGTGCCGGGATTACCTTGCAAACCTTGCGAACCCATTTCGCCGGGAATTCCTTGATCACCGCGATCGCCTTTTTGACCTGCGGGGCCGGTTAAGCCGATCGGGCCAGTAGCGCCAGTAGCGCCCATATCGCCAGCAATTCCTTGATCACCTCGATCGCCTTTTTGACCTTGCGGGCCTGTCAAACCGATCGGACCCGTCGCGCCCATGTCGCCTGGAATTCCTTGATCGCCACGATCGCCTTTAGAACCTTGCGGGCCGGTTAAACCGATCGGACCAACAGGGCCGAGATCGCCAGCGATACCTTGATCGCCCCGATCACCTTTAGAACCTTGAGGGCCGGTTAAACCGATCGGGCCCGTTGCGCCAGCTTCACCAACTAAACCTTGATCACCACGATCGCCTTTAGCACCCTGTGGGCCGGTTAAACCTTGATCACCAGTCGGGCCGACCGTGCCGGGAATGCCTTGATCACCTCGATCGCCTTTTATGCCGGGAGCGCCTTGCGGGCCGGTTAAACCTGCCGGGCCGGTTGCGCCCATATCACCGGGAATTCCTTGATCGCCACGATCGCCTTTTATTCCGGGACTGCCTTGTGGGCCGGTTAAGCCTGGATTTCCTTGAGAACCAGTAGCGCCAACTAGACCTTGATCGCCTCGATCGCCTTTTTCACCGGGAACGCCTTGCATTCCTGGATTGCCAATATCGCCTTTGTCACCTTGCGGACCGGCAATCCCAGGCTGACCCTGTAAACCTTCAGCACCAGTTGCACCGGGAGTTCCCGGTAAACCACGTTCGCCCGGTTCACCTTGAATGCCTGGATTTCCTTGAGGCCCTGGACTACCAGCCGGGCCCGTCAAACCTTGAATGCCTTGAATTCCTTGACTGCCTGGTTCGCCTTTTTCACCGGCTACACCGGGAGAACCTGCGGAGCCATCAACACCGGGATTTCCTTGATCACCTTTCGGGCCGATCGGACCGATCGCACCAGTCGCGCCAGCAGCACCGGCAATTCCTTGATCGCCTTTCTGACCTGGTGCTCCTGTTTCACCAGTCGGCCCGATCGCACCTGCTGTACCGGGTTCACCGGGAGTGCCGGGATTTCCTGGATCACCTTTAATACCCTGCGGGCCGGTAGCACCAGCCGGGCCGATAGCACCGGGTGTACCTGCTGCACCGGGCATACCATCCGCACCAGTCGCGCCGGGATTCCCCTGAATTCCCTGAATCCCTTGAGCGCCAGGATTACCAGTTGCACCTGTTGCGCCTGTTGCGCCGGGAGTTCCAGGCTGACCAACATCACCGCGATCGCCTTTTTCGCCGGGAACGCCTTGAGGTCCGATCGGGCCAGCCGGGCCGGTTAAGCCGATCGAACCTTGTGGCCCAACGATTGCCGGCTCTGGAGGAATAAGAGAAACCTCACGAGAAGCGGTAGCAAGAACACTTGTGCCAACCATCAAATCAGCGCGTAGAGTTCCATTTTGTGTGATGACGGTTTCGTAAGGAATCCAAGGAGATTCTTTAATAATTGTGCCGTTAAGACTGAAACGGACAAAAGAGTTAGTTGGCGGATATGCGACATCAGCAACTACTACAGTTTGCCCTGAAAATAGAACAGGAGCTCGAAGTGCAATTGTTGGAGTGTTTAGTTTTACTTCAAAATTTACTTGAGCTGTCGATCGAACTGTGACAGGAGCTGTTCCAGTAATATCCTCAACTTCAATTAAATGATTCCCCGCAGTATTAATTGTAATACTCATCCCAAATTGATATTGAGGCGCAGCCGTCGTGCCGACATTGGTTGCTGTGGCGTCTGTGCCGACAACTGTACCGTTTAGTTTAAATCGAACGTCAGTATTTGTGTTACTGTCTGCGATCGCAGTAACAGGTAAGGAATAAGGCAAAGAGTTTACTTGAATACTTGGCTGATTTGGGGCGGTGATTCTAATTGCCATGATTATTTATTTAATTTGTGAATACATGAGAATTAATCTCTTCTCTGTAGTCAATACCAGAGAAGAGATTAAAAACAAGATAGAGAAAGAACTTTGGCGCTTATCAGGTTTGAATCAGCAGAGCCTGAGCCAGGATAACTTCTGATTCCACTGATTCTCCAGCAATCATCAGAGTTGTGTAAGCATCAGGGCTTGTGTTGTCACCGTCATCGTCGTGAACCATGATGACTTTAGTATTTTGCAACTGAGTGAATGTTTGGTAAAGCTCAGTTAGATATTCAACCTGTTCGATCGGCATCAAAATGCTAAATACTGTCTCTGGTAAAACAGGCTCTTCCATCGCCAAACTTTGGGTTGCCATCCCTACTAACTCTGTCAAAGAGTTTCTGATCAAAGGTTGAAACAGCTCATCTAAAGTTTTGTATTCAATGCGTCGTGTCGCCGGAGCTTTGTAACTAGGAGCGAGGGGATTCATCGCCTTGATTGCAGCTCTCCGCATTGAAGCATCTCTGCTGAGGATTGCTGCTTCATCCAATGGCAGTTTAGCTCTTTTAATTGAAAGCGGTGAATCGCTTTCAGATTGGGGCCAAAAGTTGTAGTCAGCGAGTGTTGCCCGCAGCATCTTTGTTGCGAATCCTGCTGTTATTGTCATGGTGGTAATCGAGTTTGGTATCGATCAATAAATTATTTTTTTAGTATATCATATCAATTTTATTTCTCTTTTTAACGGCAAAAATTTGACTTTTGTTTACAATAAAATAGGAACAAAAATTAAAATTAACTAATGAATTCTGACCAGGAAACGGCAATAACAAATATATAATCAGCAAAAAACAAACAAGCTACAGAATTAGTGTTTAAAACTGTTGTTTTAGTATTTGCACTCTTTTGAGTATCAAAAAACTAGGTATTTTCAAAATTCCTTACCCATTTCTCACTGTTTTTCTCACCTAAGAAAACAATTTGACCATTTTCTGTAGCGGGTCAACAAAATAGTAAGCGAAACACACAACCAACTTGAGGATAAGAAAAACCACTAGCGAACTGGTGCAACGCTATTAGTGGCGAGAAAGTGCATAAAATTTCAGGAGATAGGCTGGAATTTCTTGATTTTAAGCCAATCAAAGGAATTGACCATATAACTACTGTCAAACAGATGACTTTGACCTTCCCCACGACAAGAAGCTTTGTTAGCAGGAAGCCAATGACAGTCACCGGAAGCATCTCTTACCAAGAAATTGGGTCTAAAGCCCCGTCATAGGACGGCTTTAATTACGAGGAGTGTGAAAATTTGTTAAAGATACAGACTTCTAAGTAAAAGTTTTAGCAAAAGTGATAAACTATTCCAATGATAGTTTTAGAGTTTAAAGTGAAGGGCAAAGCGGAGCAATATCGAATCATCGACGACATGATTCGGACGGCTCAATTTGTCCGAAATAAAACTCTTAGAAATTGGGTAGACAATCAAGGGATTAAGTTGGTAGACCTGTACAAACAATGCGCCGTTATGGCGAAAGAGTTTGAATGGGCAGGCAAGCTTAACTCGACGGCACGTCAAGCTTCGGCGGAACGTGCCATTTTTGCTATCCAGCGTTTCTTTGCCAATTGCAAAGCCAAGAAGCCAGGAAAAAAGGGATATCCACAGTTCAAGAAGCACACTCGTTCCGTTGAGTACAAACAATCCGGCTGGGCGCTTTCTAGCGACAAAAGATGTCTAACATTTAAGGATGGCTTTGCTGCTGGGAAATTCAAGTTAATTGGTAGTCGGGATTTGCATTTCTATGCACCCGATGAGATTAAGCGAATTAGAGTAGTGCGTCGTGCCGACGGATACTACGCCCAATTCTGCATCAACGTTGAACGAAAAGAGGAACCCATTTCTACTGGTAAGTTTATTGGCATATAGCAATCCTAAATCATTATCATGATTATGGTACAATTATATGCAATACTTAATTCTGACAAAAAAAATGAATAACTTACAACTTTCACAAAAAGATATGGAAAAAGAAATAGCCCAATTAGAATCTTTCATTAAAAGTGATATCGATGCCAGAGAACTAAAACGAGCAATAGCTGTAAGGATGGCGCTCTCAGGTAATATCTACCATGAAATCAGCAATATTTTAGGTGTAAGTAATTTTTTTATTGGTTATTGGAAAAAACAATTTAAAACCAAAGGCATCGCCGGAATCAAACTAGGGCATAAAGGGTCAAAAGGGTATTTAACAGCTCGACAAAATACTGAAGTAATCGAGTGGTTAAAGAATAAAGAATATTGTAATTTAGATGAGCTGGTTACTTATTTAGATGGAGAATTTGGTGTGATATATAAATCAAAACAGAGTTACTATGAACTTTTCAACCGGGCAAAAATTAGTTGGAAAAAAACTCAAAAGACCAATCCTAAATTTGATAAAGAACTGGTAAAAAAAAAGACGGAAGAAATTAATGATATTTTATTTAAAAACAAGGCTGGTATAGAGTCTGGGGAAATAATAGTATTGTTTTTAGATGAATGTCATCTACTTCATGGTGATCTGACGGGTTATGTTTGGGGTCAATCCCAAATCCGAATTGAAGTCCCAATTACCAATGAAAAAGATAGACAAACTTATTTTGGTGCCCTCAATTATCAAAGCAAAGAATTCCACGTTCAAAGCCATCCGTCTGGTGATGGAAAATCAACAGTTAAATTCATAAAATACTTACAAAATAAATATAAAAATCGCAAAATTATCTTGATTTGGGATGGAGCTAGTTACCATAAATATGGAGAATTTAAAGACTTTTTATTAGAACTAAATGGTGATAAAGAACCTGATAACTGGTCAATTACTTGTATTTTATTTGCCCCCAATGCCCCCCAACAGAATCCAGTTGAAGATATTTGGTTACAAGCTAAAAACTTTTTAAGAAAGTATTGGTATTTATGTAGGTCTTTTAAAATTGTCAAGTTTTTGTTTGAGTTTTTTACTAACGAACATAAATTTGATTTCCCCAAAATAAGTCTATATACTTACACAGAGAAAATCATTTAGGATTGCTATAGATGTCGGGTTAAACCACTTCTATACTGACAGCGACGGTGAAACAGTTCCTAATCCTCGATATCTCAGAAAAAGTGAAAAAGCTTTGAAGAGATTGCAGAAGCGAGTTTCTCGGAAAAAGAAAGGTTCCAAAAACCGGAAAAAAGCGATCAACAAGTTAGGAAGAAAGCACCTAAAGGTTAGTCGGCAGCGTAAAGACTTCGCCATTAAGACGGCGTTGTGCGCGGTGAAATCTAACGATTTCGTAGCCTACGAAGAACTTCAGGTGCGGAACATGGTCAAAAACCACAAGCTTGCTAAATCAATTAGCGATGCAGCGTGGTCACTGTTTGCTCAATGGTTAGAATATTTTGGGAAAGTGTACAGCAAAACCGTAATTGCTGTTCCACCTCAGTACACTTCCCAGGATTGTTCAAATTGTGGCAATTTAGTCAAGAAAACTCTGTCAACTCGAACTCATATTTGTGGTTGCGGTACGCTACTAGATCGCGACCATAACGCCGCGAAAAACATCCTGGTAAAGGGCTTGAAGCAAGCAGGAATCAATTTAAATACGGTGGGACACACCGGAATTCACGCTGGGGGACAGACCGATCTCTACTCGCTGGTGGCGACATCAACGAGCAAATCGACTGGCTGATCCAAGAATCCCCTCGCCTTTAGGCAGGGGAGTGTCAACAGATAGAAACATTGAGGAGCGATCGGAAGTTCAATTTTACCGTAGCTTGCGGGGCGCGTAGCGCCATCGCCCAACCCAGACACCAGTTGCTGCCGTAGTAGAAAAAGCAGTCCTTCGGTTCCTTAAACCATTCGATGTGATTTTTAATTATTTTGGCTATTTTGCTCATTAGATTTAGATGTGATTGATGAGAGATAGTCATAGTTATGGAGAAAAAACATCATCGCCCAAAAGCGAAGCAGTACGTTAATAGCATTTAAGTAGCTTTTAGTCCATTAATTGTATTTCATACTTACAACCAACGAAAAGCATTTTATATTCCATAAAACTGTCATTGCCAGTGATTCCTAAGCGACCACTAAGAACAATTAGACAAAGCTACAAATTGACAATCTGGTCATCATGATTTTCCTTGTCCCTGGATTGCCTGCCCGTAAAAAGCACAAAAACTGATGTGGTAGCATTTCTTCATAAACTACCGTGATTTCGTGAGGATACGGCTCGATATGTGATGTGAATAGCTAAGAATCGATCGAATAGATGGGCTTATGTGAAGGCGAGGGCTTCGGAAACTTAGCGAAATAAAGCCTCATCAGCATCGAATTACTAAGAAAATCTGTGGACTTGCGCGACAGATCCTTTTCGGGCATACTTTATCAACTCAAGAACAGTTGTAATTGGTCTGACTTACCCAGGGCTCTACCGCCATATTTCACTGTCCCTAGTTTTACCCCTTTTTCCACATCCCCTGACTCGTCAGTTAGTTCTACTTGTTTCAATCCTTTACTTTTTCGGGAAAAGATAGTTAACAAAAAGTAACAAAAATAATTACACGTATTAATTAGACATCTCCAAAATAGTAACAGTTCGTGGTAATATCACATCATAAAGCTTTTTTGACACAGAAACATGAGCGAC